>DASTLK010000192.1:0-5573 GCA_035715025.1 Vicinamibacteria bacterium | reverse complement strand
GCGACCGCGGTCGCGGCGGCGGGATGGTGGCTTTGGCGGTGCGCGGCCGGGCGGCGCGCCGCGCTCTGGCCGGCCGCCGCCGCCCTGCTCGTCACGAGCGCGCCGTGGTGGGGGCGGGTCCTCGCCGATCCCCAGGCGCTCGAGATGGTCAGCGTGTCCGGGCGCCGCGCGGGCTTCGTCGAGCACCTCGCGGGCACGCTTCCGCGCCTGCACGAAGCGGTCGGGGGCTTGCTCGGCACGCACGTCCCGCTCGTCGCTGACAATCCGGAGCACGTCGTCGAAGCGCCGGGGCTGGCGGCGGCGGCCGCGGTGTTCGTGTACGGTGTCGCTCTCGTGCTCGCCGCGCGGCGCGCATGGCGGGCGTCCCCGGCCGGCGAGGACGGCGCGGTGGCGGCACGCCTCCTCGTGCTGGCGGCGGGTCTCGTGGTCCTGGCATTTCCGTTCCCGCTGCGTTCCTCTCCGACGTCCATCCGCTTCCTGACCCCCGCCTATCTGGCCGTGATCGTGCTCGTCACCTGGGCCGCGGTGGCCGCCGGCGGACGACGCCGTGCCTGGACCGTCGTCCTCGTGCTGGCCACCGCTCACGCCGCCACTTCGGCGCGCCTGCTCGCCGCCTGGCGCATCGCCGATCGCGCTGCGCCCCCCTTTCTCCTCGTGGACCTCGCCCCCGTGCGCGCGCGGCTCGAGTCGCACAACGTGCACCACGTCTACGCGTCCTATGGGCCGGCTTATCGGATGACCTTCGAGTCCGGCGAGCGCATCGTGGCCTCTCAGCCCTGGAACGAGCGCTTCCTCCACTACCCGCTGCCCTACCTCGACGAGGTGCGCTTCGCAAAGGACGTGGCCTGGGTCCTCACCCCGGACGTGCCCACCGATCTTCCGGCGCCACGCGCGTTCGAGGAGGCGCTCACGCGCGCCGGTGGCCGCTGGCGCCGCGACGAGGCCGGGCGCGCCATCGCCTACGACGGCTTCGTGCCCCCGTTCGGGCCGGGGGTGGAGGCGCTCGCCTCCGCCGGTGCCGCCGGCGACGGCGATCCCGCCACGCTCGTGCGGCCGAGTCCCACCGACCCGACGACGTTCGCGCTGGCCGCGCCGCGTGAGCTCGACGCGGTGACGCTCTTCTCCTCCGCCTCCGGCGAGCGCCTGCCGCGGAGCATGGACGTCCAGGTGAGCGCGGACGGGATCACGTTCGAGACGGTGGCCCGCCGGCGCCGCCGTGGCGAGCGCGAGGACCTGCGCTGGGTGAACGGCCATCCGCAGTACGTGCTCGATCACGACCTCATCGCGGTTCCGCTGGGCGGGCACGTGGTCGCCGCCGTCCGCGTGGTGCCCATCCTCTCCAGCGATCCCTGGACGATCAGCGAGGTCCTGCTCCATCCGGCCGCCCTTCCCGCCGCCCGCGGTGGCTGGGACGAATGGCTGGACCCGCATCTGTCGTGGACGGAGCGCTGGCGCACGCTGGACGGGCAGCGGCGCCCCGACCGCGAGGACTGGTACTACCGCTGGATGCTGGCCGCGCGCCGGCGCTGAAGCCCCGCCGCCGCGACGTGCGCGTAGGCGGCGCGGACCTTCTGCGCGTAGCGGGCCGGGCTGTACTCGCGGTCGACCAGGGCCCGTCCCTGCTCCGCGCGGCGCGCGGCCTCGCGGGGATCGTGCAGCGCGGCCCGAATCCCGGACGCCAGCGCCTCCGGGGTCGCCTCCACCAGCCAGGCGTTCGTGTCGTCGAGGACCTGCGTGTGGCTGACGATGCGCGTGGCCAGGAGCGGCCGGCCGGACGCGAGATAGGTATAGACCTTGAAAGGAGTGTTGACGCCCCGGCGCCGCGGCGAGGCGACGAGGTCGGCGAGAGCGAGGAAGCGGGGCAGCTGACTGGGGGGACGGCTGCCCACGAAGACGCAGCGATCGGCGGCCCCCGTGGCCTTGGCCCGGTCTCTCTCTCTCTCGACCTCGCCCGGCTGGCCGCCCATGAACACGAACTGCGCTTCCGGAACCCGCGCCGCCGCGTCCACCAGCAGGTCCACGCCCTGGTACTCCTCGAAGTTGCCGGAGTAGAGGACGACGGGACGCGCATCGAGCCGCAGGGCGGCGCGCAATTGCGCCACTTCGTCCGCGGCGGGCGCGGTGGCGTCGACGAGCGGCGGGTCCTCGACCTGGAAGACGGCCGCGCCGGGCGCGCGCGCCCGGACGCCTTCGGTGAGGCTCGTGCACACGGTGATCACGGCCGCGGCGTGGCGCAAGGCGTGCCGCTCGAGCGCGGCCGCCGCCCAGGGCAGGGGGCCGCGGCGCGCGAAGCCGGACTCGCGGAGCTGGTCGGGGATGGACGAGTCGACGTCCACGACCACGGGCAGGCCCAGGACACGGGCGAGAGGCGCGGCCAGGTACGCGGCCTCCTCCACGGCGTGCACGACGTCGAAGCGGCCGGCCAGCATGCGCCACGCGGCCTGGGCCATGAAGGGCACGTCGAGAAGGAGCTTGGCCAGCGAGGCGCCGGGGCGGACGTGCCCGACGGGGAGACGCAGGCTGCGGCGATGGTCGAGGCCCGGAACGTCCACCTCGGCGCCCTGGGCGAACGTGAGCAGCTCGACGTGATGCCCGGCCGCGACGAGCGTCCGCACCATCGCCAGCACGGCCAGCGGAGTGCCGCGGACCTCGAAGAACGGCTGGGGGGCGAGGAACAGGATGCGCAGGCCCTTGGTCTCTCGCGCGGAGGGCGCGGGCCCGGCGCTCACGACGGCCGCGCGTTCTCCGTGTCGCCGGGATCCCAGTCCTCGGTGACGTGCTCGCCCAGGAACCGCTCGGCGTCGATGGCGGCCATGCACCCGCTGCCCGCCGCCGTCACCGCCTGCCGGTAGTGCGAGTCCTGCACGTCGCCCGCGGCGAAGACGCCCCTCACGCTGGTGGCGGTGCTCCGCGGCGCCGTGATGACGTAGCCGCCCGCATCCATCTCGAGCTGGCCGCGGAAAGGCGCCGTGTTGGGCTCGTGGCCGATGGCCATGAAGATGCCACCGGCAGGGACTTCGCTCAGCTTGTCCGTCTTCAGGTTGCGCACGAGCGCGCCCGTCACCTTCGTCTCCGCGCTGCCGAGGATCTTCTCGATGGCGCTGTCCCAGAGGAACCCGACCTTGGGGTTCTTGAAGGCGCGCTCCTGCATGATCTTCGACGCGCGCAACGTGTCGCGACGGTGCACGACCGTCACCTGCTTCGCGAACTTGGTGAGGAAGGTCGCCTCCTCCATCGCGGTGTCTCCACCGCCGACGACGAGGACGTCCTTGCCCTTGTAGAAGAAGGCGTCACAGGTGGCGCAGGCGGAGACGCCTCCGATGCGCGTCCGGAACTCCAGTTCCTCGGGAAGGCCCAGCCAGCGCGCCCGGGCGCCGGTGGCGATGATCAGCGTCTCCGCGATCACCTGGCCCTCGTCGATGGCGAGCGCGAAGGGACGGCGGGTAAGATCGACCGTCTTCAAGCTCCCGCTCGTGAACTCCGTGTCGAAGCGCTCGGCCTGGCGGCGGAAGCGGTCCATCATCTCCGGCCCGAGGATGCCCTCGGGGAAGCCGGGGTAGTTGTCGACGTCGGTGGTCATCATGAGCTGGCCCCCCGGGACATCGGTGGGATCGTTGCCGCCGCCGCCGTCGACCACCAGCGGCTCCAGGTTCGCGCGCGAGGCGTAGAGGGCGGCGGTGAGGCCGGCCGGTCCCGACCCGAGGATCACGACCCGGTATTTGCTCTTCTTCGGCATGACAGCGCCAGTATACCCGCGGCCTCGCGCGCGCCTGGAACCGGCCAGGGGCGGCGCGGTTGACAGCGCGTCGCACCGCGCGATACGGTCGCGGCATGCCGACAACCGTGCGCATCGACGCGCTGCTCTCGACTCTCAACGCCACCGACGTCGGGACTCTGGAGAGCATCCGCACAAAGCTGGAGGAGGTACGCGCCGAGCTGATCGAGCTGGAGCAGCCCGAACTCGCGCAGCGCGCCGCAGAGGCCATGGCGGCGCTGACCCGAGGCGACGTGGTCGAGTTCAAACGCAGCCGCGCGTTCCTGCAGTCCAAGATAGGGCACTTGCGGTAGGCCGTTGACGCGTTCGTTCTGATGACAGACCGACCTGGCCACAGACCTCTCATCTGCTAACCGTGGCGATCGATCTCTTGTTTTTTCCTACTGCACCGTCCCGCTGAAAGCCTGCGTGACGTGCACCGGCGCGGGCGACGAGTGATGGTGGAACATGCGCCAGCCCTCGCCCGTGCGGAGGAACAGGTTCGTGGCCTGCGCGACGGCCACCCCCACGTCGCCGTCGCTGGTGGCGGTGATGTTCTCCGCGCAGCCCACCAGCCCGACGTCGCCCAGGACCTGGATGTCGATGCTGGTGGGGATGACGCGCATCCATTGCGTGCCGGAGAAGATCTGCTCCCACGACTGCCGGACCTTGTCCCAGCCCACCAGCAGGTCCCACCCGGGATGGATGCAGCGCACCCAGGGCTCGTGGAGCCACACGCGCTCCATGGCCTCGAGGTTGAGCTCCTCGACCGCGCGGTAGAAGGCCCCGTTCGATTCGCGGAGAGCCTCGCGCTGATCTCCCATCACCTGACCGGCCACGCTTTCATTCTAGCGATGTCTTCTCCGTGCGGGCGGATGGAAGCGCGGAGTTAGAATCGCGGCCATGGCCATCGCGGAGGCAGCCGCTCCCGACCTCCTCGAGCGCGCCCATTCCTGGGTCGCGAACCGCGAGGTCGAGGGACGGGCGGGTCGCCGCGCCGCCGTCAGTCCCGCGAGCGGCCGCCCCTTCGCGGAGACGACGCTCCTCGACGCCGCGCAGGCGGGGGAGGCCGTCGAGGCCGCGCGCCGCGCCTTCCCGGCCTGGAGCCGGCGGACCTTTCGCGAGCGCGGCCAGGTCCTGCGGCGCGCCCACGACCTTCTCCTGGACGAGGCGGAAGAGATCGCCCGGCTCATCGCGCGCGAGCAGGGCAAGCCGGCGGCGGAGGCGCACCTCGTCGAAGTGTTCCCGGCCCTGGAGGCGCTGGACCACCTCGTGCGCCACGCCGAGGAGCTGCTGCGCGACGACGTGGTCGAGAGCCATACCCTCCTCCTCGCCCACAAAGACGCCCGCCTCGTCTACGCGCCCCTGGGCGTGATCCTGGCCATCACGCCCTGGAACTATCCCTTCTCGATCTCCCTCACGAACGTGGCCGCCGCGCTCATCGCCGGCAACACCGTGCTCCTCAAGCCCGCGCCCGCCACCACGCTGGTGGGACTGCGCATCGGCGCCCTCTTCCAGAAGGCCGGTGTACCGGAGGGCGCCCTTGGCGTGCTCGCCGTCGACGATGGGCTCGCCGCCGCGCTCGTCGAAGACCCGCGGGTGGCCAAGATCGTCTTCACGGGCAGTGTGGCCACGGGCCGGAAGGTGATGGCGGCGGCGGCGAAGAACCTGACCCCGGTCGTGCTGGAGCTGGGGGGCAAGGACGCGGCGGTGGTCTGCCGCGACGCCGACCTCGATCGCGCGGCCCGAGGCATCGTCTGGGGCGCGTTCGTCAACGCCGGCCAGACCTGCGCGTCGGTGGAGCGCGTGTACGTCGAGC
>DASTLK010000191.1:0-7695 GCA_035715025.1 Vicinamibacteria bacterium | reverse complement strand
GCCTTCGCCCCGCCCCGTCTCTCCGAGCGCCCCCGTGCCCGGATAGAACGGATACGCGTGCGACGAGACGTAGAGGACGCGCCGGTCCGACTCGAACGTGTGCTGCGTCCCGTTGCCGTGGTGCACGTCGAAGTCGATGATGGCGACGCGCGATAGCCCGCGGGCCAGGGCATGGGCGGCGGCGACGGCGACGTTGTTGAAGAGGCAAAAGCCCATCGCGCGGTCCGCTTCCGCGTGATGGCCGGGCGGACGGACGAGGCAGAAGGCGCGCTCCAGCCGGCCGTCCAGCTCACGCTCGACCGCGTCCGTCACCGCTCCCGCCGCCTTCAGGGCCGCGGCGTAGGAGTGCGGCCCCGCCTGCGTGTCGGCATCGAATTGCCGGATGCCGCCGGCGGTGGCCGCGACGGCCGCGATGTGCTCGGCGGTATGCACGCGCAGGAGCTCGTCGCGGGTGGCGTCGCGCGGAGCCAGGAGTTCGACGCGCGGCTCGAGGCCGCTGCGCCGAATCCCGTCGCGCAGCGCGGTCAGCCTCTCGGGACGCTCCGGATGTCCGGCCCCCGCGTCGTGCTCGAGGAACACGGGATGGTCGTAGAGCCCGACTCTCATGCCGTCGATCAGTGCCGCCCGGAGCGAAACTCCTTCGCGGCCGCGGCCAGCTTGGGAAGGATCTCGAACACGTCCCCCACGATCCCGTAGTCGGCCACCTTGAAGATCGGCGCGTCCGCGTCCTTGTTGATGGCGACGATCACCTTGGAGGACGACATGCCCGCCAGGTGCTGGATCGCGCCGCTGATGCCGGCCGCGACGTACAGCGTCGGCGAGACGGTCTTGCCCGTCTGGCCGACCTGCATCTGATGGTCGACCCAGCCCGCATCCACCACGGCCCGCGAGGCGCCGACGGCCGCGCCGAGCGCCGCGGCCAGCTCCTCGACGAGGTGGAAGTTCTCCGGCCCTTTGAGGCCGCGGCCCCCGGAAACGATGATCTGCGCCTCCGTCAGCTCGACCTTCCCCGCCCCGGCCGCCTGCACCGACTGCACGCGCGCGCGGCGCGTGCTGACGTCGGCGGAACCGGTGACCGTCT
Source organism: Vicinamibacteria bacterium (assembly GCA_035715025.1). Classification (GTDB taxonomy): domain Bacteria; phylum Acidobacteriota; class Vicinamibacteria; order Fen-336; family Fen-336; genus AA29. The sequence goes on along the minus strand of DASTLK010000191.1, from coordinate 6,614 downwards.
CGTACTTGCGTGCCGCCTCCGGAGTCCCCAGCGCGAACACGTTGGGCCGCAGCGTCGCCATCTGCGGCTCGCCCTCCCAGCGCACGGTGGCCAGCGCCTTCCCGGCGTAGACGGGGCGGCGGGCCTCCAGCCGGCCGTCCTTGACCTCGAGCTTCACGACGTCGGAGACGAGGCCGGCGCCGACGCGCGCGGCCACCCGCGGGGCCACGTCCTTGCCCATCGCGGTGTACGGGAGGAGGACCACGCCGGGCTTCTCCTGGGTGATGACCTGGGCCAGGGCGCGCGCGTAGGACTCGGTGGCGTACGAGGCGAGCTCGGCGTCGTCGAACACGTGCACGCGGTCCGCGCCGTAGGATGCGACCTCGGCCGCCAACGGGGCCACGCCCTGACCGATGAGGACCGATTGGACGGTGGCTCCCAGCGATCCCGCCAACCGGCGAGCTTCCGACACTGCTTCCAGCGACGGCCGCCGGACCTTGCCCTCCCGGACCTCCGCGAAGGTGACGATGGTGGCCATCAGAGGACCTTCGCCTCTTCGTGGAGCAGCCGCAACAGCTCCTTCACCTGCGCGTCGGCGTCCCCCGGGATCATCTTCACGCCGGGCCGCGCCGCCGGCAGCTCCAGCCCCACCACCTTCGTCTTCGGCTTGAGGTCCTCGGGCTTGAGGCCGAGGGCGGCCGCGTCCCGGACCTCGATCGTCTTCTTCTTGGCGGCCATGATGCCCTTGAGGCTCGCGTAGCGCGGCTCGTTGAGGCCCTTCTGCGCCGAGATCACCGCGGGCAGCGAGGTCTCCCAGACCTCGTGCGCGCCTTCGATCTCTCGCTCCACGGTCGCCTTGGCCTCTCCGACCTCCATCTTCACGGCCATCGTCACCTGCGGCAGGTCCAGGATCTCCGCCAGCAGCCCCGGGATCTGGCTGTGGTCGCCCCCCACCCCCTGCTGGCCGGTGAGGATCAGGTCAGGCGCGAGAGGACGGATCGCCGCCGCCAGCGCCCAGGCCGTGCCCAGGGTATCGAGCTGCTCGAACGAGGAGTCCTTGAGGTGAAGGGCGGAATCCGCGCCCATGGCCAGGCCGCTGCGCAACGCGGACTGAGCGCGGTCGGGCCCGAGGGTGACCAGGACGACCTCGCCGCCCTTCTTCTCCTTGATGCGGAGGCCCTCCTCGATCGCGAACTCGTCGTAAGGGGACACGATCCAGTTGAGCTCGCCTTCCGCGATTCCCTTGCCGTCGGGCGCGACCCGGATCCGCGCCTCCGTGTCCGGCACCTGCTTGACGCAGACGATGATCTTCAAGGTCAGCCCTCGAAGCGTTTGAAGACCAGCGCCCCGTTCGTCCCTCCGAAGCCGAAGGAGTTCGACAGCGCGTAGTCCAGTTTCACGCGCCGCGCCTCGTTGGGGACGATGTCGAGGTCGCATTCCGGATCGGGCGTCTCGTAGTTGATCGTCGGCGGCAGGACCTGGTCCCGCAGGGCCAGCGCGGTGATGCCCGCTTCCAGCCCGCCCGCCGCCCCGAGGAGGTGCCCGGTCATCGACTTCGTGGAGCTGATCGGAAGCTTGCGCGCATGATCCCCGAACACCCGCTTGATCGCGAGGACCTCGACCCTGTCCCCGGGGGGCGTCGACGTGCCGTGCACGTTGACGTAGCCGATGGCGGACGGCTCGATGCGCGCGTCCTTGATGGCCTTCCTCATGACGCGGTAGGCCCCGTCCCCGTCCTCACAGGGCGCGGAGATGTGGTACGCGTCGGAGGACATCCCGTACCCCACCAGCTCGCAGTAGACGTGCGCGCCGCGGCGGCGCGCCCCCTCGAGCTCCTCGAGGATGACGACGCCCGCGCCCTCCCCGATGACGAAGCCGTCGCGGCCGAGGTCGAAGGGCCGCGAGGCCTTCTCCGGCTGGTCGTTGCGCGTGGAGAGCGCGCGCATGGCCGCGAACCCGCCCACGCCGAGGGGCGTGATCGCGGCCTCGCTTCCCCCCGCGATCATCGCGTCGGCGTCGCCGCGCTGGATGAGGCGGTAGGAGTCGCCGATCGCGTGCGCCGAAGTCGTACAGGCGGTGCAGGTGGCGGAGTTCGGCCCCTTGGCTCCCGAGCGGATGGAGATCCAGCCCGAGGCCAGGTTCACGATGGCGGCGGGGATGAAGAAGGGGCTGATGCGCGACGGGCCCCGCTCCATGAGGATGGTGTGCTCGCGCTCGATGGTCGCGAAGCCGCCGATGCCGCTTCCGATGTACACGCCCACCATTTCGTCGTTGCCGGCGTCCACCTTCAGCCCCGAGTCCTTCAGGGCGAAGTCGGCGGCGGCGACCGCGAACTGGATGAAGCGGTCCATCTTCTTGACTTCCTTCTTCTCCACCCAGCGCAGGGGGTCGAAGCCCTTCACCTCGCAGGCGAAGCGCGACGAGTGCTGCGAGGCATCGAACAGCGTGATGGGGCCGGCGCCCGATCGGCCGGCCTGGAGGGACTTCCAGGTCTCCTCCGTGCCGATTCCGACCGGGGACACGAGGCCCACGCCCGTCACCACGACCCTGCGCTCTGCTGCCACTGTGATCTGGTCCTTCTCCGCCCGCGGAGCGGGAGGCCCCTACTTCTTGGCCTTGTCCGCGTGCTTGTCGATGTACTCGGTGGCTTCCTTGACGCGCGTGATCTTCTCGGCGTCCTCGTCCGGGATCTCGATCCCGAACTCCTCCTCCAACGCCATCACCAGCTCCACCGTGTCCAGGCTGTCCGCGCCCAGGTCGTCCACGAAGGAGGCGTCGGGAGTGACGAGGTCCTCCTCCACCCCGAGCTGGTCCACGATGATCTTCTTGACGCGATCGGCAACAGGCTCCATGAGGCTCCTTTGATTAAATTCGGCGTCCTCGCTCCGGCTTTTACGTCATCAAGCGGCTCGGCGGGCGTGAAGCCCGCCTCGCCGGCAGTGGAAAGCCTCCGCTGCGGAAAACGCCTCCCCAGGGCGCAGCGGAGCGATCCCCTGATTCTATTTCCTCACATGTGGAATCCGCCATCCACTCCCAGTACTTGTCCGGTGACGTAGGCGGCGGCGTCCGAGAGCAGGAACAGCGTCGCGCCCGCCACGTCCTCCGGCTTTCCCACCCGTCCCATCGGGATGGAGGAGGCGACGGCCTCCTTCGCCTTGTCCGTCATGGCCGCCGTCATCTCGGTGTCGATGAAGCCGGGCGCGACGGCGTTGACGGTGATGGAGCGCGACGCGACCTCGCGCGCGATCGACTTGGTGAACCCGATCACGCCGGCCTTGCTGGCCGCGTAGTTGGCCTGTCCCGCGTTGCCGGTGATGCCCACCACCGAGGTCACGTTGACGATCCGCCCGCTGCGCTGCTTGAGCATCGGCCGCAGCGCGGCCTGCGTACAGTGGTAGACGCCGGTGAGATTGGTGGAGAGCACGGCCTCCCACTCTTCCGCCTTCATCCGCAGGAGCAGGTTGTCCCGGGTGATGCCCGCGTTGTTGACGAGCCCGTCGATGCGGCCGTGCCGTTGCAGGACCGCGGCCAGGGCCGCGTCGATCGACTCGCGGTGGCACACGTCGAGGGAAACCGCGGAGGCGCGGCCGCCGATGGAGACGATCGCGTCCACTGCCTGCGCCAGCTTCGCCTCGTCGCGCGCGCCCAGCACGACGGCGGCCCCGGCGGCGGCCAGGGCCTCGGCGATGGCGCGACCGATCCCGCGCGAGGCACCGGTCACGAGGACGACCTTGCCGCTGACGGTCACGCCGTTTGCCTTTCCTGGAGCGCGGTGACGGTGGCCTCGAGCGAGGCCGGGTCCTCCACGCTCAGGACGCGCACGCCGGGGTCGATCTTCTTGACCAGGCCGGAGAGCACCGTCCCCGGTCCCACTTCGACGAAGGTCGATACGCCCTCGCGCACCAGCCGCTCCACCGACTCCTGCCAGCGCACCGTTCCCGAGACCTGACGGACGAGGCCGTCGCGGCAGGAGTCGGGCGAGCGCACGACGGTGGCGTCGACGTTGTTCACCACGGGGACGCTCGCCTCCACGAAGGACAGCCGGTCCAGATCGCGAGCCAGCCTCTCCTGGGCCGGCAGCATGAGCGCGCAGTGGAAGGGAGCGGACACGGGCAGGCGGATGGCGCGCCTGGCCCCTGCCTTCTTGCACAGCTCCGACGCGCGGTCGACGGCGGCCGCGTGCCCCGCGATGACCACCTGCCCCGGCGAGTTGACGTTCGCCGGCGACACGACCTGGCCCTGCGCGGCCTCCCGGCAGGCATGCTCGATGGCGGCCAGGTCCAGGGCCAGGATGGCGGCCATGGCGCCTTCTCCCACGGGCACCGCCTCCTGCATGTACTCGCCGCGGCGGCGCACGGCGACGACGGCATCGCGCAGCGACAGGACGCCGGCGGCGACGAGGGCCGAGTACTCGCCGAGGCTGTGCCCGGCGACCCAATCCGGCCGGATGTCGCGCGCGGCCAGGGCCTGCGCCGCGGCCACGCTGGTGGCGAGGATCGCGGGCTGCGTGTTGGCGGTGAGCTGCAGCTGCGCCTCCGGCCCTTCGAAGCAGAGGCGGGAAAGGGGGAAGCCCAGCGCGCCGTCGGCCTGCTCGAAGACGGCGCGGCTCTCCGGGACGGCGTCGTGGAAGAGGCGCCCCATTCCGACCTTCTGCGATCCCTGGCCGGGGAAGACGAACGCGACCGCCATCAGCTCTTCGTCTCCGCGGCCTTCTCCTTGCCATGTCCCAGGGCGCGCAGCTCGGCCTCGATGCGCTCGTTCACGCCGCTGGTGAAGAAGTCGGCCGCGGTGCGGATGCCGTGCTTGATGGCGAGGGCGTTGGAACGCCCGTGCCCGATCACGCAACAGCCGTGGACGCCGAGGAGGGGCGCGCCTCCGTACTCGGAGGGGTCGATGCGATGGCGCACGGCGTTGAACGCGCCCTTGGAGAGGAACGCGCCCACCTTGCGCACGTTCTTGCGCTGGATCTCTTCCTTGATGAGCCGCATGAGGGTGTCGGCGAGGGTCTCGCTGGCCTTGAGGACCACGTTCCCCGTGAAGCCGTCCATCACGATGACGTCCACCCGGCCCGTGAAGATGTCGCCGCCTTCGACGTTGCCCACGAAATTCAGCGACGAGCCCTTGAGGGCCTCATGGACCTCCTTGGTGAGCTGATTCCCCTTGGTCTCCTCCTCGCCCATGCTCATGAGGCCGACGCGCGGATTGGGCGTGTGGAAGACCTGGCGCGTGTAGACCTTCCCCATGACCGCGAACTCTTCGAGGTTGCGGGCGTTGCAGTTCGCGTTGGCCCCCACGTCGATGAGCACGGTGCGGCCGGAAGGATGGGGCACGGCGGCAGCGAGGGCCGGCCGATCCACTTCTTCCAGGGTGCCGAGCACGAGCTTGGCGATGGTCCAGCAGGCCGCGGTGTTGCCGGCGGAGAAGAACGCATCCGCCGCTCCGTCGCGCACCTGCTCCACGGCGACGGTGATGGAGGAGCGCTTCTTGAGCGTCGCCCGCGTGACCTTCTCACCCATCCCCACCGCTTCCGCGGCGTCGACGACCTGGATGGGCGCATCTCCGGCCTGCGCGCGGCGCAGCTCCTCCGCGACCACGCCCTGTGGCCCGACGAGCACCACCTGGAGGTTGAACTCGCGGCAGGCGGCCACCGCGCCTTCGACCACGACGCGTGGTCCGAGGTCGCCCCCCATCGCATCCACCGCGACTCGCGGCAAGCGCGCGGACGGCGGCACCTTCCCGGTCGCCTTTGCTTCGGTCAGCGGCTTCCCCGCGCCCCTAGACTTCTTCCACTCCGATGACCTGCTTGCCCTTGTAGTACCCGCACTTCGGGCAGACCCGGTGCGAGAGCTTGGGCTCGTGGCAGTTGGGGCAGAGGGCCAGTCCGGGCGCCTTGAGGTGATCGTGGGCGCGGCGCATGGACGTGCGGGCCTTGGAATGACGGCGCTTGGGATTCGGCATGAACGGTTCTCCTCAGCGGGGCGCGCCGGCGTCCAGCGCCGGGCCCCCTTTCAATGGCGTGCGGGCGACGGCTACGAGGATCCCTTGTCGAAAATCTTGCGGAGGGGTGCGAGCCGCTCGTCCTCCACCGTCTCCGTGGGCTGGCAATCACAGCTTCCGGTGTTGCGGTTCACCCCGCAGGACGGGCACAGCCCGCGGCAGTCCTCACCACACAGGCGACGCAACGGCAGGGCCAGGTGCATCTGCTCGCGCACCATCTCACCCAGGTCGATGCGGTCATGGTCGTAATACGCGACGACCATGTCGCGGTCCGAGAGCTCGACCTCCTGCTCCTCCTCGTCGGCGTCGGGCTGAGCCCCGCGCGGCATGAAGAACAGGTCGAGGTCCTCGTCGAGCTCTTTCACGAAAGGTTCCAGGCCGCGCCCGCAAAGGAGGCCCAGCCGTGCCTGCAGCCGGCCCCGGAAATGGATGGCCTTGTCTTCGCCCTTTTCGACCCGCCCCACGAGACGGCCGCCCTCGAGGGTGAACTCCTCTTCCCCCTCCAGGTGGACCGCTCCCGGATCCAGGGGGACTTCGCGCTGCCTCCTCTCGCCGCCGGCACCTCCTTCCTGGAGGAGCTATGAGGCGGACGCGACACGCCTCGCGCCTCCCCCAAACCCTTGACAATCCAGGGCAAA
>DASTLK010000190.1:0-16494 GCA_035715025.1 Vicinamibacteria bacterium | reverse complement strand
CGCTCGAGGGCACGATCCGCACGCTCGACGCCGCCGTGCGCCGCGACATGAAGGAGCGCATCCAGCGCACGGTCACGGGCGTGGCCGCTACCCACGGCCTCACCGCGGCCCTGCGCTGGGTCGGGGAAGGCAACACGCCGACGATGAACGACGCGGCCCTTACGCGGGCGTCCGTGCCCAGCCTCCAGCGCGTCTACGGCGCGGCCCAGACCAAGGAGGTCAAGCCGCAGATGGGGGCGGAGGACTTCTCCTTCCTGGCCGACCGCGTTCCCGGCCTCTATATAAAGATGGGGATGCGGAACGAGGCCAAGGGGATCACGGCCATGATTCACACCGAGGACTTCGACATCGACGAGCGCGTGCTCCCCCTTGGCGTCAAGGCCATGAGCACGCTCGTCTGGGATTACCTGGCCCGCACGCGGTAACCGGCCACGCGCCTCGGTCCCCGTTTCTTCGCCGTGGGCGTCGCCCTGGCCGCCGTCTCCGGGCGGGCCACACCCGCCGATCCGCCGCGCCTCCGCCTCCGGGACGTGGCGCGCGAGGCCGGGCTCGACTTCGTCCACCAGAACAGCCCCACGCCGCGCAAGCACCTGATCGAGACCATGCCCGGCGGGGTCGCGATCTTCGACTACGACGGCGACGGGCGGCTCGACGTCTTCTTCACGAACGGGGCCGCCGTCCCCGGCCTGGAGAAGAACGACCCGAAGTATTCCAACCGGCTCTTCCGGAACGAGGGGGCGCTGAAGTTTCGCGACGTCACCGAGGCCGCGGGCCTGCGCGGCGCCGGCTACTCCATGGGCGTGGCCGCCGCGGATTACGACAACGACGGCGCCACCGACCTCTTCGTGGCCGGCGTGCATCGCCAGACCCTCTATCGCAACGTCGGCGGTGGTTTCGAAGACGTGACCGCGAAGGCCGGGGTCGCCTCCGACCAGTGGGCGGTGGGTGGCGGCTGGTTCGACTACGACAACGACGGCCGGCTCGACCTCCTCGTCGTCAACTACACGGTCTGGACGGCCGAGATGGACCGCTTTTGCGGGGACTCCACGCGCGGCGTCCGCGTGTACTGCCATCCGAAGTGGTTCGCGCCCGTGCCCCTGACCCTGTACCGCAACCGCGGCGATGGGACGTTCGAGGACGTGACCGCGAAATCAGGCCTGGCGCAGTTCACGGGCCGGGGCATGGGGCTCGCTTTCGCCGACTACGACGGCGACGGCTTCCTCGACGTGTACGTCGCGAACGACAAGCTCCCGAGCTTCCTGCTGCACAACCGCAAGGACGGCACCTTCGAGGAGACGGCCCTGCTGGCCGGCGTCTCGCTGCCCGAGCACGGGCAGGAGGTTTCGGCCATGGGCGTCGACTTCCGCGACTACGACAACGACGGGCGGTCCGACATCCATGTCACCGCGCTCGCGGGGGAGAGCTTCCCCCTGTACCGCAACATGGGGAAGGGCCTCTTCCAGGACGTCACGCATCCCAGCCACCTCGGCGCCCTGGTGGCGGCGCGCAGTGGGTGGGGGAACGGCCTCTTCGACCTCGACAACGACGGGTGGAAGGACATCTTCACCGCCAACGCGCATGTGAACGACGAGATCGAGAAATTCCAGAACGATACGTACCGGCAGGCCAACAGCGTCTTCCGCAGCCTCGGTGACGGCACGTTCGAGGACGCTTCGGCCGAGTCCGGCCTCGCTGCGGGGCCGCCCCGCGCTCACCGCGGCGCCGCTTTCGGGGACCTGGACCAGGACGGGCGCGTGGACGTGGTCGTGACCGCGCTGGGCGCGCCCGCGGAGCTGTGGCACAACGAATCCACCGGCTCCGGCCACTGGCTCGACGTCCGACTCGTCGGAACGAAGAGCAACCGCGACGGGATCGGCGCGATGGTGAAGATCGCGGCCAAAGCGGACCCGCGCTGGCACGAGCAGTTCAACGAGATGACGACCGCGGTCGGTTACGCCTCGTCGAGCGCGGGACCGGTCCATTTCGGCACCGGCGCGGCGCGGACCATCGACACCCTCGAGGTCCGCTGGCCGAGCGGGACGGTCCAGATCCTGAAGGACGTTCCCGCCGACCAGGTCCTCACCGTCCGCGAGAGCCCGTAGAAAAGAAAACGGACCGGAGCGCCGCAGCGCCCCGGCCCGTGCTTACGAACGGCTCGCCCGAACTAGAACTCGAGACGGAGGCCGAGGCGCACGACGCGCTCGGTCGTCCCGGTGCCCCAGATCGTGTTGAACTGGTGCGCGGCGCCCGACTGGAACGTCATGAACTGCGGGCTGGTGAAGGTCGTGTTGGGACGGCCCCAGTTCGTGTGGTTGAAGACGTTCTGCGCCTCGAGGCGGATCTCCGGGCGGAAGCGGCCCATGGGGAACGAGCGGAACAGCCCCATGTCCACGTTCCAGACCCCCGGAGTGCGGAACTGGTTGCGCAGGCTGGTGCCGAAGCCGTCATGGCCCAGGCCCGTCGGCTGCGAGAACAGCGACTTGTCGTACCACGTCACCGTGGACGAGCCGGGGGTGCCGGTCGGCTTGGGATCGCCCTGCACGTTGATGAAGACCGACCCGCAGCTCGGGCAGTTGAGCGCGGTGTTGGTGCCGCCGATCGAGAACGGTGTGCCGGAGTAGGCGGCCGCGACGCCGTTGATCTGCCAGTTCTTCACGATCTGCGCCAGCGGGTTGCTCGAGTTCTTCGCGAAGGGCAGCTCGTACACCCAGCCGAGCTGGAACACGTGCGTGCGGTCGTAGCCGGCCAGCGCGTAGTTGTCGTTGTACTTCAGCGGATGGTTCCAGGTCAGGCCGATCCAGCCGTCCTCGTCGGCCATGTTCTTGGTCTGGCTCAGGGTGTAGGCGCCCTTGAGGAGCAGGCCGTTCTTGAACGGACGGTTGAGCGCGACCTGCAGGCCCTTGTAGCGCGTCTTGGTGCGGGCCGCCCAGTCGAGCACGCTCGTGGTGCCGGCCACGGAGAAGAGCTGGCGCGAGGCCTGCCCGCCGCCGGGCTGGCCGTAGTTGATGTCGAGGTCGGCGTAACCGCCGTCCGTGCGCGTGTGCACGAGCGCCACCTCGAGCGAGATATCGCCGGGCAGCCGCCGCTCCATGGCCAGGTTCATCTGCTGGATCTTGCCGCGATCGACCTGGTTCGGGTTGGGCGAGCGCATGAACGTGTTCGGCGGCAGCTTCACGTGGCCGCTGCTGAGGTCGGGCACGGTCACCAGCGGGATGCCGGCGGAGACGGGGAAGGAGCTGAACTGCTCCGCGCTCTGGTTGAAGTTGATGTCGTAGGGGAAGGAGCCGCGCAGCGGCCGCGACCAAGGCAGCGCGTTGTAGGTGATCCCGTACCCACCGCGGAGGACGAAGTTGTCGCTCGCGCGATAGACGGCGCCGAGGCGCGGGGCGAAGTAGACGCTCTTGACCTTGATGCCCACGTCTTCGGGGACGTCACCGAGGCCGCCGATGAGCACGGTGTAGGTGCTGTAGTCCAGGCGCTCGATGCCGGTGTCCTTGCGGTGCATGAGGGGGTAGCGCTCCAGCCGCAGGCCCACGTTCAGGGTGAGCTTGTCGCTCGCGTTCCAGTGATCGGCGAGGAACAACGCCTGTTGCCACTCGCGGGCCGTCATCTGGATCTCCTGGATGTCCCGCGTCCGGAGGCTGGACAGCCCGAGCGCGAAGGCGCCCAGCTCGTTCCAGATCTGCGGCGTGTAGCCGGCCGCGCCGGTGACGTTGCCGTTGAAGCTGAAGCCGCCGCGCGTGCCACCGAAAACGCCGAACTCGGCCTGGAAGTGGTTCAGCTCGTGCCGCACGACGTCCACGCCACCGCGCACCTGGTGGCGGCCCTTCACCCACGTGAGGGCGGAGGTGAACGTGTAGCTGCGCTCGTGACGGAACAGCGGCATCCAGGTCGGCGTCTGCCCGATGTCGTAGGCGTAGCCGCCGTTGGGCGTGGGCCAGGGGTTGGTCGGGATGTCGAAGGCGGGCATCCCGCTGTAGCGCGAGGAGGGGCCGTTGGTGCCCGGGATGCCGAGCACGTCGAGCCCGATGTTCGTGCCGTAGTCGGGCCCCGTGACCGACTGGTCCTGGCGGTCGATCCCGAAGTTGCCGTCGAGCACGAGGCTCGGGCTGAGCGTCCAGGTGTGGCCGAGGCCGCCCACGTAGATCTTGGTGTCGCCCACGCTGCCGTTGTCGAAGCCGAGCACGTACTCACCGGCGGAACCGCCCACCACGTTGGCCTTCAGCATGCTGAACTTGGCCCAGATGTTGTGCGAGGGCGAACGCTGCCAGGTCAGCTTGGTATCGATGTTGTTGCGGTCGTTCTGGACCGTGCGCGCTTGCACGAAGTCGTCGGCAAGGCCGTTGCCGTTGACATCCGCCGCATTGGGCAGCGGATAGAACTGGAGCGCCTTCGTCCAGATCGGGCTGAGCATGTTGCCTGGGATCACATTGTTCGGGAACTGAGTGCGGCCCACGCCGCCCGCTCCGCCAGTGGACGGGTTGAACAGGCGGAAGTTCGGGCTCACCGCGGCCACCTCGCTGAAGTCGCCGGCGCGCATCCTGGCCGTCGGTACGGCATACGGGATCTGGATGCCGCGGCGCGCGTTGTAGCGCTCGAAGCCGCCGAAGAAGAACAGCTTGTTCTTCACGATGGGGCCGCCCAGCGTCCCCCCGTAGATGTTGATGGACTGGTTGGGCTTCGCGATGCCGTTGGCGTCGTTCACGAACGTGTTGGCGTTGAGCTCGTCCTGATTCCGGAAGAAGAACCCGGAGCCGTGGAGCTGGTTGGTGCCCGACTTGGTCAGGACGGTCACGGCCGCCCCGCCCGCCATGCCCTGGTCGGCGTCGAAGTTGTTGGTGGAGATGTTGACGGTCTCGATGGTCTCCGCCGACTGGACGTAGCCGACGTGGTGGGGCAGCCAGACATTGACGGACACGGCGCCGTCCACACGGAAGGCATTGATGTTGCGCGCGACTCCGTTGACGCTCGTGCTGAGCGCGCGGCCGGGCGTGTCGATCTCGGAGTTCTGCAGCTGTGCGGGCGTCGCGCCCGGCACCAGGTTCAAGAGCGCCTGGTAGTTCCGGAACTGGTTCAGCGGAAGGTTGGTCAGCTCTTTCGACGTCAGCTCCGTGTGCAGGTCCGCCTTCTCGGTCTGCAGGAGCGTGGTCTCCGCGGTGACCGTCACGGCCTCCGCCACCGTGCCCACCTCGACCTTGAGGTCCATGCGCACGGGGTTGCCCGCGCTGACGCGAACGCCCGTCCTCTTGAGCTCGCGGAATCCCTGGAGGGAGACATTGAGGTTGTACACGCCCGCCTGGAGGTTCCGGAACGTGTAGTTCCCGTCACTGTCCGTTTGTGTATCCACCTTCAGGCCCGTGCCCGAGTTCGTCGCGGTCACGTTGACGCCCGGAACAGGAGCGCCGGACGGGTCGTCGACCGTGCCGACGATGGCGCCGTACAAGGCTTGAGCGAGAGCGGGGGGCGCCGCGATTGCGGCCGCGATCATCACGATCGCCGCCACCATCGCTGCTTTCCGCGAGATACGAATGAAGTCGACCATTACGGAGATCTCCTTTCTGACCTGATGGGAGGACGCGCGTCTGGAACCGGACGCTGGTCCGGGCGAGGACCGGAGTAGGCGGCCTGGTCCCATGGAGACCGGGAAGTCCATGCCCGCGTCATGGCGCGGGCTGGACCCGCATCCCTACTTCGCGGTGGGCAGTTGGAGGTGGCGCAAGCGCTTCGGCAGCTCAAGATTTTGTTGATTCCCGGTTGCTGGCGACGCTACGCCTGCTCCCGGGCGCTGTCAACTGGTCCAGCGATTTGGAACGCGGCAGCGGCTCGCGTCAGAGGCGTCGGCCGTGCTACTTTCAGAGGCTGGTTCAAGGGTTCAAGGGGTCCTCCATGCCACGTGGGTTGGTCGTTGCCGGGCTGGTCTTGATGACGTCGGTGCCGTGGGCCGCGGCGGAGCCGAAAGGACGCGATCGCAAGCACGTCGATGCCGAAGTCCTCGACGTCCTGGCCGTGATCGGCCCCCTGGCGGAGGCGCTGGGGGCGACGGAAGCGAGCACCCGGGACGCTCCGCGACTCCTGGCCGACGCCTTGCGCAGCGGCACGACCGACACCGCCGCTTGGGCCTCGATCGTGCGCTGGGTCCTCTTCGAGAAGGAAGAGAAGGTCGCGGCCGGCCTCACGGAGGCGCTGCGCGCCGTGCCCGCGCCCACCGGCGGTGCGGACGCGGAGCGTTGGAACCGGACGGCGGAGACGGTCATCGGCGCGTTCGCGCGTGTGCTGCGCGACGCGCAGACGCACACCCGCCGCGACGGCGACGCGCTCGTGAACGACCTCGTCGTCGCGGCCGCTCCCGCGGTCCTGGCCGCGATCAGCGAGTCGGACCCTGCCGCGCGCGAGAAGGTCCAGGAAACCGTGAAGGTCCTCGCGCCGTCGGCCACGGAGATGGTCGACCCGCTGGCCCAGGGCCTGCATCATGCCGATGCCTCCGTTCGCGTCTTCGCGGCGACGGCGCTGGGCGCGCTCGGTCCCTCCGCCCGGGCCGCGGTGCCCGCGCTCCGCGCGGCCCTCGACGATGCGGACGCGGGGGTGCGCGAGGCGGCGGTTCAGGCCCTCCGGCGCATCCAGCCCGAGTAGGATGACGGACGCCGAGCGGCGGCGTTTTCCGTGGCGCAAAGGGGAGCCACGCGAGCGGCGCCGCACCCGTTGGGGCGATTTCCGCGAGGCCTATCCGCGCATCGTGACGGCCATGGCCCTGGGGCTGGTCAGCCTGATCGCGCTCGACGCGTTCCTCCTGTTCAAGGCCGTGCAGTACCGCCGTCAGATCCGCGAGGATCGCGCGGCCATGACCGCCACCGACCGGCAGCGGGCGGACGCGCTGCTGGCCAGCCAGGCCTCGCGCGCCGACCTCGAGCAGGCGCTGGTCGCGCAGCAGGCGGTCAAGGAGAAGGGCGTCAACCTCTCCGTCGAGCTCGACAAGGGCACGATGGACCTCCAGCGTGAAGGCGCTCAGCTCCGGGCGATGCGCGTCCAGGTCGGCCCCGAGGTGACGGTCGGCCGGCCGCCGGGCGCGCGCAAGATCACGCCTCCGCTGGGCCGCCGTCAGGTGGTCGCCGTCGTCGACGAGTCCTACGCCTGGGACGTTCCAACCTGGGTGTGGACGCAGCGCGGCCAGCCGCCGGCCACCAACCGCCGCATCCCGGGCGCGCTCGGCCAGGTCGCCGTCATCCTCGACGACGGCAACGTCATCTATTCGCGTCCGAAGGCGGGACCGCTGGCCGACGATGCCTACGTCCTGCCCGGCAGCCTGCGCGCCGACGCCGCCGACCTGGAGGCCATCCGGCCGAACCTGGGCGCGGGCATCCCGGTGTACTTCCACTGATGACGACACGCGGTCCCGAGCCCTCCACCCCGCCGTCCCTGACCGCGCGCGTCACCGGCTTCTTCGGCCACGGAGGCGGCGTCGCCTTCTACCTCATCGGCGCGATGCTGCTCGTGACTGCGGCCAGCACCGTGCTGTTCGCGCACACCGCATCGCTGCGCCTGCAGCGCAGCGTGGGCCGCGCCGTGCTCGAGGACGACACGGACCTGCTCGAGGGCGTGAAGTGGAGCCTCGACGCCACCGCGGATGCCCTGCGCCAGGCCGAGCAGGCGGCCACGCCTCCCGCGGATCAGCCCTACATCGTCGTGAGCACGGGCGAGCACGAGCTCTGGTACAAGAAGGGTGAGGAGGTCCTCTTCCACACCCAGGTCGCCACCGGGAGCGGAAAAACGCTCGTGCGCGAGGGCGGCGGTGAGAACGTCTGGAAGTTCGAGACGCCGCGCGGCCGCTTGTCCGTGATCAGCAAGGAGGAGGACCCCGTGTGGGCGCCTCCGGACTGGCACTACGTGGAGCAGGCACGCAAGCGGGGGACGGGCCTGGTGCGCCTCGAGCGCGGGCAGAGCCTGACCTCGTCCGACGGCTCCGTGGTCACCGTCTCCGGCAACGAGGTGGTCAAGCGCTCCGCGGACGGCAGCCAGAGCACCCTGAGCGCGACCGACGGACGGGAGATCATCGTGGACGGCAAGCTCGTGGTGCCGCCCCTGGGCACGACGCCGCGAAGGTACGAGGGCGTGTTGGGCACTCGTCGGTTGAACCTCGGCAACGGTTACGCCCTTCACGGCACCAACCAGCCGGACTCGATCGGGCGGGCGGTCAGCCACGGCTGCGTGCGCCTGCGCAACGCCGACATCGAGAAGCTCTACGACATGGTCACGGTGGGTACTCCCGTCTACATCTACTGAGACGCGGGCCCATTCCTGATAGAGTTCTGGCCCATCGAAAGCGAGGTAACGCGATGCCCTCCCGCCGAGACTTCCTGACCACGATGGCTGCCGGCCTGACCGCGTCCGCGCTCGCGGACCGCTGGGCGATGGCCGCAGGGGCCGCGAGCATCAAGAGTCCAGTCAACGGGCCCATCGGCCTCCAGCTCTGGAGCCTGCGCGAGTACCTGCCCAAGGACCTGTCCGGAAGCCTGGCCAAGGTGCGCGCCATGGGGTTCACGGATGTCGAGGGGGCCGGGCTCTGGAAGCACACCGCGCCCGAGCTGCGCGCCGCCCTCGACGCCGCCTCGCTGCGCTGCACGTCGGCGCACATGGGCCTCGAGCGGTTGCGCGACGACCTGCCGGGCGCGATCGCGGAGGCGAAGACGCTGGGGGCGGGCACGATCGTGTGCCCGTGGATCACGCACAAGGACGCCTTCACGGCGGAGGACGCGCTCAAGGCGGCCGAGATCTTCAACCGCGCGGGCAAGGCCACCAAGGATGCCGGAATGCGCTTTGGCTACCACACGCACGGCTACGAGATGGTGCCCTCGCCCGACGGCACGCTCTTCGACACCCTGGCCAAGGCGGCGGACCCGCAGCTCGTGCATTTCCAGGTCGACGTGTTCCACACCTACCACGGCGGCGCGGACCCGGTGGCCCTGATGACGAAGTACAAGGGCCGCGTGCGCTCCCTGCACCTCAAGGACATCAAGAAGGGCTATGCCCGCGAGACGGGAAAGGGAACGGCCACGCCCGACGCGGACGTGCCGCTGGGCACGGGCCAGATCGACTGGCCGGCCGTCCTGCGCGCGGCCATGAAGGCGGGCGCCACGGAGTACTACATCGAGGACGAGAGCACCGACCCCCTCACGCACATCCCGCAGAGCGTGGCCTACCTGCAGGGGCTGAAGCTCTAGCGCCCGCGGTCAGGCCAATTCGACGTCGGTGCGGGCGAAGTCGCCGCCGGTGCAGAGAAGGGGCTGCTCGGCGAGGCGGGCCGTCGCATACGCGCAGCAATCGCCGAGGTTCAAGGCCGCCGGATGGCGTCCCTTCCCGAACCGCATGTAGGCGTCCATCGCCTCACGACAGTGTTCGTCCCCGAAGGAAACGGGGATGATCACGAACTCCTGCAGGAACCTGAAGAGGAGCGGGCGCGCGTCCCGGCGGAGGCGAGCGGTCAGGACCATTCCGCACTCGAGCAAGTTCGGAGTGCCGATGCCCAGGCTGGCCGCCCCGACCAGCTTGTCGACGAGGCCGTCGAAGCCGGGCTCCTTCATGAAGACGGCGACGATTGCGGAGCTATCGACAATCATGCCCCACTCGGACCGTATCCCAGGATCTTCTCCTCCTCCTTACGGGAGAGGCGACGTCCTCGGACATGCTTCGGGACGGCCGGCCAGATCTCTTGCTCGAGGAACCTCCGCAGGGCGTCTTGCCGATGCCGTCGATCCACGTGGAGGCTCAAGCGCTCTCTCCGTTCTCGCAGCGCCTGGCGGATGGCGCCGGTCTTCGATTCGCCGGTCAAGGCCGCGACCTCCGCCGCGAGGCGCTCCGCCTCCGGGTCCTTGATGTTGAGAGCCACCTCGACCTCCTCTACCAGGATGATACCATTCATGCCGTTGGTAGAAATACTCTACCATCCGCCACATTAGACGAGGAGGGCGCGATGGATGCCCCTGGCCGAGGTCCAGTCGATTCGCCAGCCCCCCGTCCTTCCAGTAAGATCGTGTCCCTCCTGACAGCGCAGACAATGCTGGCCACGCGGGCTCGTTCGTCCCTCCTCCTCTGCGGCCTCGCCGCCGCGTCGATTCTGGGCTGCCGGGCGCGCGGATCCGGGCCGGCGCCCGCGCCAATCCGTCTCGTGGACCTCTACAAGCCGGATGCCGCGGCCAGGACGAATGCACCCGGCGTGTCCTTGCCTCCGCCCATGGAGTGGCGCTTCGCGTCGATCCCGGCGCCGTCGGGCGGTGCCTCCCCCAAGCCGCCCGCCTGGACGGCGGGGCCGGGGGTGCAGGCGCTGACCGTTCGCGACGGGCACCTGGTCGGTCGCGCCACCAGCGACCTGCCCGTCATCGACCTCGAGCGGCCGCCGTCCGAGGACCGCGACGTCGTGCACGAAGTGCAGGTCCGCATGCGTGCGTCGGCGGGAGCCAACCTGTCGGTGGCCCTGCGCCCGACGGAGAAGGTCGACCTGAAGGCGGAAGCGGACCTCGTTCCGATCATTCCCTGGGCCTTCAACAGCCCGCTCGTCCCCGGCGACGAGATGCGCACGTACGTGCTCCGCACCACGGCGTCGGCCCTCGCCGCCCCGCGGCACCTGCTCCTCCGTCCCACCGACGTCGCCGGCGCCACCTTCGAGATCGAGTCCGTGCGCGTCGTGTCGCGGCGCGAGCACCTCGCCAGCGTCAGCGCCGGGCTCGGATGGCACGGGATGTCGGAGGTCTATCGCGAGGCCCTGGTCGCGCGTGCTCCGGACGCGTTGCGCTTCGACCTTCGCCTGCCCGTCCGCCCGCGGCTGGACCTGGCCGTGGGGACGATCGAGGAATCGCCGGTGACGTTCCGGGTGGAGGCCCGTGAAGCCGGAAAGGAAGACGCGGTCCTGCTCGAACGGACGGTGACGGTCCCACATCGGTGGGAGACGGCCACCGTGGACCTGGCGCGCCTGGGCGGCCGCGACGTGACCCTTGCCCTCACCCTGGCCTCCGACAAGCCGCGCGCGCTCGGCTTCTGGGGCACGCCGGTCATCCGCGCGGTGCCGGAAAGGGGTCGCGCGGACGTGGGCCGCGGCACGACGCCCGCGCGGCCGCAAGGCGTGATCCTCGTGTGGATGGACACGCTGCGGCGCGACCACCTTCCGATGTACGGATACGCGCGGCCGACGGCGCCGACGCTCACGCGCATGGCCGCGGAGGGAACCCTCTACGACGACTGCGTCGCGCAGGCGACGTGGACGAAGGTCTCCGGGCCCTCCATCCTGACCTCGCTGTACCCCTCGACGCACGGCGTCCACGGGTTCAGCGACCTCCTCCCCAGCTCCGCGACCACGATCGCGGAGGTGTATCGGCAGGCGGGCTATTCGACCCTCGGGCTCGAGACCATCCAGTTCGTCGGCAAGTTCAGCAACCAGCACCAGGGCTTCGAGGAGCTGCACGAGCAGGGGTCGTTCCCGGAGCGGCAAGCCGGCAGCACGAAGGTCGCGCGCACCGAGGTCGACCGGCTGATCCCCTGGCTGGCGGCGCATCGCGACGTTCCGTTCTTCGTCCTGCTGCATATCTCCGATCCCCACAGCATGTACAGGCCCTATCCGCCCTACGACACGATGTTCGCCGACCCGCGCGGGCGCGAAGAGCACGAGCAGGAGCGGGAGAGGGTGCGCCCCCTGATCGGCAACGCGAACATGCGGCGCTTCGGCATGCCCACGCGCGACGAGCTGGTGCGCGGGGGAGTGGATCCCGAGCGCTACATCGCCTACGAGCAGGCCTGGTACGACGGTTCCATCCGCGCCATGGACGCGGAGCTCGGGCGCCTGCGCGAGCGGCTGGGGGAGATGGGTCTCGACCGGCGGACGCTGATCGCATTCCTGGCCGATCACGGCGAGGAATTCCTCGAGCACGGCCACACCTTCCACCACCCGCGCGTCTACGCCGAGCTGGCCAACGTCCCGCTCATCGTGTGGTGGCCGGGCGTCGTTCCCGCGGGCGCGCGCGTCGCGGAGACGGTCGAGCTCATCGACGTGATGCCGACCTTGCTGGAGCTGAGCGGCCTGGCCGCTCCCAAGGGCATCCAGGGCGCAAGCCTGGTTTCGCTGATGCGCGGTGGGGGGGCCCACCCCGGATGGCCGCGACCCGCGATCACGGAGGCGTTCGGCCTACCCGATCCCAGCGTGCCCACGGTGGAGGACTCCTTCGCGCTGAGCCGCGACGGCTGGAAGCTCGCCCACCACGTGACCCGCGCCGCCGGCCGTCCCGAGTTCGAGCTCTTCGATCGGCGCAAGGACCCGCTGGATGCCGCCGACGTGGCCGCCCAGCATCCCGACATCGTGGCGCGGTTGCTGCGGGAGATGCAGGCCTGGCAGCGCATGGCGGAGAGCGCCCGCCTGAAGCCGGACTCGGCCCTGGCCTCCACGGTCAGTGGCGAGGAGCTCGAGCGCCTGCGCGCGCTCGGCTACGTGCAGTAGCTACTCCTCCCGCTCGCGCCGCCGCCTCTTCTGCTCCTTGCGCCATTCCTCGAGCTGCCGCTCGTATTCGTTGCGCGCCTCGCGCCAGGCGCGCTCCGCGTCCTCGCGGGCCTGCTCGCGGGCGCGGCGCCAGGTCTCCGCCTCCTCGTACTCCGGGGGCGGCGCGGGGTGCGAGCCCGAACGCATGTCCTCGGGCCACGGATCCGAGTCGCGCGCCTGGTCTTCATCGGAAGGTGCGGGATAGGCGTCGGCCAGCGTGACCTCGCCCCGGTCGGGACAGACCGCCTTGGGCATGGCCGCGCGCAGGAAAAGCTCGCGCAGCGCGTCGCCGTCATACGGACGGCAGCCTTCGGAGAGGGGCAGGCCCGAGGGGGGATCGATCCAGGCCTGCAGGACGGTGGGCGGCGCCGTCCACGTCGCCGCGGTGGTGAGGGACTCGGGCGCGCGCGTCATCATGCGGCCCCATACCGGCGCGGCCAGGCGTCCGCCCGTGGCGAGGCCCATGATGCGCCGCGGCTCGTCGAAGCCCATCCAGACCGCCGCCACCAGGCGCGGCGTGTAGCCCACGAACCAGGTGTCGGTCGCGTCGTTGGTGGTGCCGGTCTTTCCGGCCGCGGTCGCTTCGAATCCGCTCGTGCGCACCGCCGTCCCCGTCCCGCGCTCGATCGCTTCCTGGAGCACGTTGGTGATGAGGAAGGCGATGCCGGCGTCCATCACGCGCTCGACGCGCGGGGCGGGAGCGGCGTCGATCTCGGTGCCGTCCTCGGCCGCGATGCGCAGGATCACGCGTGGCGCCGCCACCTCGCCGAGTCCCGCGAAGGCGGCGTAGGCCGTCGTCAGCTCCAGCGGGCTCACCGCCACCGTGCCCAGGGGCATGGCCGGCGTCTCGTCGATGTCGGACCGGATTCCCGCCTCGCGGGCCGCCTTGGCCACCTCGGCCAGGCCCACCGCCGAAGCCAGACGCACGGTCGGGATGTTCTTCGAGCGGGCGAGGGCATCCCGCATCGTGACCTCGCCGTCGTACTCCTGGTCGAAGTTCTGCGGCTCCCACACGCGATTGCCCCCCAGGCGGACCTGGATGGGCTCGTCGAGGAGCCGCTCGCTGAGGTAGTGGCCGTGGCGGAGCGCGGCCGCGTACACGAACGGCTTGAAGGCGCTGCCCACCTGGCGGCGGGACGACTTCACGCGATCGAAGCGGGACTGATGGAAGTCGCGGCCGCCGATCCAGGCCAGCACGTCGCCGCTGCCGACTTCCTCCGCGACGAGCGCGCCCTGCAGATAGGGCGTGCCGTTGTCGGTGGGGGTGGCGGCCACCGCGTAGCGCGGGCCGGTGAAGCGGCCCAGCGCCCCCGTCTCGACCGCGCGGAGCTGGCGCTGCAGCTCCTCCTCCGCCACCCGCTGCAGGCCGGCGTCGAGGGTGGTGGTCACGCTCAGCGTCTCGTCGTACAGCCGCTCGCCCAGGCGATCCTCGAGCTGGCGCCGGACCTCCTCCGTGAAGTACGGGGCCAGGCCGGCGTCCCCGGCCGCGGTGGCGCGGCGGCGCACCACGCCCAGGGGCATCGAGCGGGCGGCGGTGGCGGTCGCGGCCGCCACGCGCCCTTGCCGCTCCATGAGCGTGAGGACGAGGTCGCGTCGTTCGCGCGCCCGATCCGGGTAGCGGCGCGGATCGTAGCGGCTCGGCCCGCGGATGAGGCCGGCGAGGAGCGCGGCCTGGCTGAGGGTGAGGCGCGACGCGCTCGTCCCGAAGTAGTGCCGGGCCGCCGCCTCTACTCCGCGCGCGCCATTCCCGAAGTAGATGTGACTGAGGTACAGCTCGAGGATCTCGTCCTTGTCGAAACGATCCTCGATCTCGTAGGCCACGCGCACTTCCAGGATCTTGCGGGTGAGAGTGCGCTCGCGCGCGCGGATGCGATCGGGGAAGACGTTGCGCGCGAGCTGCATGGTGACGGTGCTGAAACCCTGATCGACGCCGCCGCGCCTGAGGTTGGCGAGGGCGGCTCCGGCCACGCGCCGCCAATCGACGCCGCCGTGGGAATAGAAGCGCTGGTCCTCGACGGCGAGGAACGCGTCGCGGACGTGCTTGGGGATGAGGCGCAGGGGCACCGTCGCGCCCTCCACCGGGCGCAGGTCGGCGAAGACGCGGCCGTGACGGTCGAGAAGGCGAGAGGCCTTGCCCGGCTGATAGGATCGGAGCCGATCGACGTTGGGACATCCCGCCCAGCCGCAGCGCCCCCAGAAGAGGCCGCCCGCCGCCAACACGATCGCCAGCGTGGCCCCGGCTCCAATGACGAGCGGCCGGTGTTCGCGCCAGACCTGCGCCCCGAGCGCGCGAGCGCGGCCAAAGGCGATGCGCGCGCGCGTGGCCGCGGTCGGCGAGGGCGGCGGAAGGTCAGGCTGGTCCATCTCCTTCGAGTAGACCACGGCTGCGCATCGGGCGCGGTAATCGGAGGGGCTGCTTCAATCCGTTGAAGCTCGATCGCGCCGCACTCGGCGGAACGCTACGCGCAGTACTTCCGCGCCAGGGCCACCAGCGTCTCTCGGCAGGCCAGGACCTCGTCGAGACGCACGTACTCCTCGAGACCGTGCAGGCCGGCCCCCCCGGGCCCGAACACGACGGACGCGATGCCCGCCCCGCCGAGGATGGCCGCGTCGGTCCAGAACGACATCGCGCCCACCGTGGTGGCGCGTCCGAGCGACTCGCGAAGCTGGCGAGGCAGGGGATGGCCGTCCGGGGTGAGATAGGGCGGGCGCTCGAAGGACGATCGCGCCTCGGCGCGAAAGCGCGGATCGGCGCCGTGCAAACGGCCGAGGATCGTCTCCACCTCGCGCAGCAGGCTCCCCGGGCCCTCACCCGTCACCGTGCGTCGCTCGATCGAGAGCGTGCAGCGATCGGGATAGGTGCTGAGCTCGCGTCCTCCGCCGATGAGCGAGGCGTGCAGCGATGGCCGGCCCAGCAGGGGATGCCGCGGCCCGGCCACGAAGGCGCGCTCCAGCGCGTCCAGTTCGGCCAGGACGCGGCCCATCATGAGGATGGCATCGACGCCGTCGTCCGGGCGGCTCCCGTGCGCGGCGATCCCGTGCGTCTCCACGAGGACCCATTCGAATCCCTTGTGGCCGATGCCGATCGCGAGATCGGTGGGCTCGGCCACGACGGCCGCGTCCGCCGTCCACTCCTTCACGGCGGCGTCGGCGCCGAGACTCGCATGCTCCTCGTCGGCGACGATGGCGACGATCACGCGCCCCTTGAGGCCCGCCGGCGACTGGGCGAGCCGTCGCGCCGCGGCGAGGATCGCGGCCACGCCGCCCTTCATGTCCTGGGCCCCCCGTCCGAAGAGCTTGCCGTCGCGGACGACGGGATCGAAGGGCGCGGCCATGCCTTCCACGCCCACGGTATCGCTGTGCCCGCAGAGCATCAGGGCCGGCCCCGGCCGTCCGCTGTCGATCAGGCCGATGACGTTCGGCCGTCCGGGCGCCGCCTCCGAGACCCGCACGTCGATGCCGGACGCGCGGAGGTCGGCGGCGATGCGCTCCGCGATCGCGCCCTCGCCCGCGCCGCCGGGGACGAGGGACGGGTTCACGGAGTCGATGGCGACGAGGTCCTTGAGGAGCGCGATCGTCGGATCCTGCATGGCGGCACCTCGACTCGCTGCGCAGCGAGTCCCCGTATTCTCGCCCTCGCCGCCCGCCCGTGGTAGGGTCCCCCCGCGTTCGCCTGATGAGGGAATCTCGCGGACGTGCTCTTCACCATCGAGCTGCACAACCTCGGGGTCTTCAAGCTGGCGCCGGAGAAGGGTGAGGCGGGCAGCGATCAGATCCAGCACGTGACCTCGGAGATCTACTGCGAGCAGATGGCCTTCACTCCCGGGAAGGGCATCGGCTGCTAGGCGCCGGTCCAACGGGCGGATCGCCCGCGCGATAATCCCTGGCCGTGACGGTCCGCTTCGGGGCGTGCGTGCTGGACGCGGAGCGGCGGGAGCTGCGCCGCGGCGGGGAGGCGGTCCACCTGTCTCCCAAGGCCT
>DASTLK010000189.1:0-10964 GCA_035715025.1 Vicinamibacteria bacterium | reverse complement strand
TCCATGGATTACCCCGACTGGCACTTCAACGTGCGCCCGTCCAACACGGAGCCGCTGCTGCGGCTCAACCTCGAGGCCTTCTCGCACGAGGACATGGTCCGGCGACGCGATGAGGTGCTCGCCCTCATCCGAGCGTAGGTTCTCTGGGCCTCGCCGGCATAGAGCGCCGCGCACCCCGCGCCCCGTATCGCCGGCGACGCCCATCGGTCATTCGCGTGATCACGCGCACCGACGCTGCTAAATCGGCCGGATATGCTTGACCGCATCTGCGGGCGGTCGTTATGATGCGGCCCTGGCGTCGATAGAGCGGGCGTAGCTCAGCGGTAGAGTACGAGCTTCCCAAGCTCGGTGTCGCGGGTTCGATCCCCGTCGCCCGCTCCAGAGCCGTCCCGACTGGTCCCTAGCGACCCACCAGGAGGAACCATGGGAATCTTCGGTAATTCGGAATCCAAGCCGCCGGAAACACCCCCGATCGCTCCCCGGCCGGCCAGCCCGGCCCCGGCCGAGAAGGAAAGGGGCGTGCCGGCCACCGCGGGCGCCGCCGCCAAGCCCGGCACCTGCACCATCGCGTCCAAGACCGTCATCAAGGGCGAGATCACCGGGGACGAGGACGTCATCGTCGAAGGCAACGTCGAGGGGCAGATCCGCATCACCCGCGACCTGCGCGTCGGCGCCAACGGCGTCGTGAAGGCCACGGTCGAAGCGCAGTCCATCATCGTGAGCGGGGAGCTGGTCGGCGACTGCCAGGCCTCCGTCCGCGTCGAGATCCAGGCCACCGGCCGCCTGACCGGCAACATCCGCGCTCCGAAGATCGTGATCGCGGAAGGAGCGATGTTCCGGGGAAACTCAGACATGTCCGCCCGCAAGGACGATAAAAAGGTCGCGGCTCTGTGAGCGCGACCGCCCCGCGGGCGGACACCCGTGGCGACAACGCCCGGCCGACAGCATACGGAAACTACATCGGGGGCGAGTGGGTACCCGCCGCGTCCGGGAAAACGCTCGAGAATCGCAACCCTGCCGACACCTCCGACCTGATCGGCACCTTCGCCGAGTCCGGGCCGGAGGACGCGGAGAAGGCGGTGGCGGCGGCGCGCGAGGCCTTCCCCCGCTGGCGCGCCCTCCCCGCTCCCAAGCGCGGCGAGATCCTCTACCGCGCCGCGGAGATCCTCGTGCGGCGCAAGGAGGAGTTCTCGCGCGACATGACGCGCGAGATGGGCAAGGTGCTTCCGGAGACGCGCGGCGACGTCCAGGAAGCGATCGACATGACGTACTACATGGCGGGCGAGGGCCGCCGCCAGTTCGGCCAGACGACGCCCTCGGAGCTGAAGGACAAGTTCCAGATGTCGGTGCGCATGCCCGTGGGCATCGCCGGCCTCATCACGCCCTGGAACTTCCCGATGGCGATCCCTTCCTGGAAGATGATGCCGGCCCTCATCGTCGGCAACACCGTCGTCATCAAACCCGCCTCCGACACCCCGCTGTCCGTCGTGAACCTCGTCCGCGCCCTGGACGAAGCGGGGCTCCCCAAGGGCGTCGTGAACATGGTGACGGGCGGCGGCACTCGCGTCGGGGCGCCGCTCATGGGGCACAAGGACGTACACATCGTGTCCTTCACGGGGTCCACCGAGGTCGGGCGCAAGGTCTCGGAAGCCTGCGCGCCTGCGTTCAAGCACTGCCATCTCGAGATGGGCGGCAAGAACATCATCATGGTGATGGACGACGCGCGGCTGGACCTCGCCGTGGACGGTGCGATCTGGGGCGGGTTCGGCACCACGGGCCAGCGCTGCACCGCGGCCAGCCGCGTGGCCGTGCACAAGAAGGTCTACCGCCAGTTCGTGAACCGGTTCGTCGAGCGGGCGAAGGCGCTCAAGGTCGGCAACGGGCTCGCCGATGCGTCCGCGGAGATGGGCCCCTGCGTGAACGAGAGCCAGCGCGCCACCGTCGAGAAGTACGTCAAGGTCGGCCGCGACGAAGGGGCGACCCTGCTGGCCGGAGGACATCGCCTGGACCAGGGGCCGTACGCGAAGGGGTGGTTCCACGAGGCGACGTTGTTCGGCGACGTCGATCCCGGGATGCGGATCGCACGCGAGGAGATCTTCGGGCCCGTCGTCTCGGTGATCCCGGTGGACTCGCTCGACCAGGCGATCGAGGTTGGAAACTCAGTGGATTACGGGCTCAGCGCGTCCATCTACACGCAGGACATCAACTCCGCCTTCCGGGCCATGCGCGACATGTACACGGGGATCTTCTACGTCAACGCGCCGACCATCGGCGCCGAGACCCACCTCCCCTTCGGGGGGACGAAGAACACCGGAAACGGCCATCGCGAGGCCTGCGTGCAGGCCCTCGAGGTGTTCTCGGAATGGAAGTCGATCTACGTCGACTACAGCGGTCACCTGCAGCGGGCGCAGATCGACACGGAGGGGAGCGAGTCGCTATAATTCGTTAAAGGGTCCGCATTTGGACCGCTTGCGGCCCCCAACGGGATGGTGGGCTGAGGCCCTATGACGAATCCGCCCCTCGACGAGCGCAGCCGGGAAGTCCTCAAGTCGATCATCCAGCTCCATGTCTCGACTGGCGAGCCGGTGGGGTCGGAGAGCCTCGCCCGCGCCCTCGGGCGCACCCTGTCCTCCGCGACCCTGCGCAACATCATGGCGGAGCTGGAGAAGAAGGGGTACCTCGATCATCCGCACACCAGCGCCGGCCGGCAGCCCACGGACGAGGGCTATCGCGTCTACGTGGACAGCCTGATGAGCCTGGCTCCCCTGCCCGCGCGCGACGCCGCCGCCATCGATTCCGAGCTGCGCACGCTGGAAGGCTCGCCGACGCAGGTGATGGAGACGGCCACCCACCTGCTCTCGCGCCATTCCGGCAAGGTGGGCTTCGTCCTCGTGCCGGACGTCTCCCGGGCGACGCTCCGCCGCGTGGACCTCGTCCGCCTCCCCTATCCCCGCATCCTCGTGGTGATGGTGTCCCTGACGGGTCTCGTCACCAACCGCATCATCGAGGTCGAGGAGGAGCTCACCCAGGAAGACCTGCAGGCCTGCGCGAACTACCTCAGCAGCGAGTTCTCGGGCCTCGGGCTCGACGCGATTCGGGCCCGGTTGCTGATCCTCATGCAGCAGGAGAAGGCGCTCTACGACTCCCTGTTGAAGAACGTGGTGTCCGTCGGGGGTCGCGCGTTCTCGGAAGACGGCGAGGCGGACCTCTACCTCGAGGGGACCTCCAAGCTCCTCGATTCCCCGGAGCTCAACGACATCGCCCGCATGCGCGCGCTCTTCAAGGCCTTCGAGGAGAAGGGCCGCCTGGTGAAGATCCTCAACGCCTGCCTCAGCCGCGACGGCGTGCGCATCACCATCGGCCACGAGAATCCCGACCCCGACCTGCGCCAGGTCGCGCTGGTGACGGCCAGCATCCCGCTCGATCCCGATGCCGCCTGGGGACTGGGAGTGGTCGGCAGCACGCGGATGGAGTACGGGCGGATGATCGCCCTGGTCGAGCACGTGGCTCGCGCATTGAACCAGACCCTCAAGGAGCTGCGATCGTGACCATCTCCGGCAACGGCCGCGACGATGACCGCGACGACGCGCCGGAGGCGACCGCCGACGAACCGCGCGGCGTGACCGGCGTGGACGTGCAGCCGATGCCGGCCCTCGACCGCGAGCAGGTGGAGGCCCTGCGCCGTGAGCGCGACGAGCTGCGCGACCAGCTCCTGCGCAAGCGCGCCGAGTTCGACAACTACCGCAAGCGCGTGGAGCGTGACCGCGAGCAGTCGGCCACGGACGCGACCGCCGCCGTACTCAAGGCCGTCATCCCCACCATCGACAACCTCGACCGCGCGCTGGAGGCCACCGGCGCCGAGAGCACGCTGCGCCAGGGCGTCGAGCTGACGCGGCGCGAGCTGCTGGCCCTGCTCGAGCGTCAAGGCGTGACCATCGAGGATCCGGTGGGCCAGCCGTTCGACCCGCAGCGGCATCAGGCCCTCTCCCACGAGGTGGCGCCGGGCCGGCCCGAGGGCACCATCGTCGAAGTGTTCCGCAAGGGCTACTCCTTCAAGGACCGTCTCCTCCGCGCCGCACTGGTCAAGGTCGCCAAGGCCGCGGACGGCGCGGGCGAATCCGGCTCGGACGCGGTACACTGACGGCTTTGAGCGAGGCGCGACTTGGGTAAGGTCATAGGGATCGACCTCGGGACCACGAACTCCTGCGTGGCCGTGATGGAGGGTGGCGCTCCCCAGGTGATCCCGAACCAGGAGGGCGCGCGCACCACTCCGTCCATCGTGGGATTCACGGCCAAGGGTGAGCGGCTGGTCGGCCAGATCGCCAAGCGCCAGGCCCTCACGAACCCGAAGAACACGGTGTTCGCGGTGAAGCGCCTCATCGGCCGCAAGTTCCGCGCGGACGAGGTCGAGCAGTCGCGGAAGTTCCTCTCCTACCAGCTCAGCGAAGCCCCCAACGGCGACGTGCACATCCAGATCGAGGACAAGCTCTACTCGCCCCCCGAGATCTCCGCCTTCGTGCTGCAGAAGCTCAAGGCGGCGGCGGAGGACTATCTCGGCGAGCCGGTGGAAGAGGCGATCATCACCGTGCCCGCCTACTTCACCGATCCGCAGCGCCAGGCCACCAAGGACGCCGGCCTCATCGCCGGCCTGAAGGTCTCGCGCATCCTCAACGAGCCGACGGCGGCCGCCCTCGCCTACGGCCTGAACAAGAACGCCCGGGGCCAGTTCGTGGCCGTGTACGACCTGGGCGGCGGCACCTTCGACATCTCGATCCTGGAGATGGCGGAGGGCCTCTTCCAGGTGCGGGCCACCGGCGGTGACACCTTCCTGGGGGGCGAGGACTTCGATCAGCGCGTGATCGACTGGCTCATCGCCGAGTTCCAGCGCGAGACCAGCATCGACCTGAAGCTGGACCGTATGGCCCTGCAGCGCCTCAAGGAGGCCGCGGAAAAGGCCAAGTGCGAGCTCTCGTCCGCGCAGCAGACGGAGATCGTGCTGCCCTTCATCTCCGCCGACGCCAGCGGCCCCAAGCACCTCAACACCGTCCTCTCCCGGCAGAAGTACGAGTCCATCACCGACGACCTCCTCGAACGCACGATCGACCCCTGCCGGCGCTGCCTCTCCGACGCCAGCCTCAAGCCGGAGCAGATCGACGAGGTGCTCCTGGTCGGCGGCCAGACGCGGGCGCCCAAGGTCACCGAGGTCGTGCGCAAGGTCTTCGGCAAGGAGCCCAACCGCACGGTGAACCCCGACGAGGGGATCGCCATGGGGGCGGCCATCCAGACGGGCATCATCGCGGGCGAGGTCAAGGAGCTGGTCCTCCTCGACGTCACCCCGCACACCCTCGGCATCGAGACCAAGGACGGGACGTTCACGCCCCTCATCGAGCGCAACAGCACGATCCCCACCCGCAAGAGCCGCGTGTTCACCACCGTCGCCGACAACCAGACCAAGGTCGAGGTCCACGTCCTGCAGGGCGAGAGCGACATGGCCGCCTACAACAAGTCGCTGGCCAAGTTCGAGCTCACCAACATCCCGCCCGCGCCCAAAGGCGTCCCCCAGGTCGAGGTCTCCTTCGAGATCGACGTCAACGGGATCATGTCCGTGAGCGCGCTCGACCAGGCCACCGGCCGCAGCCAATCCATGGTCATCCACGCTTCCGGGGGCCTGAGCCAGAGCGAGCTGGGCAAGCTCGTGAACGAGTCGCGCCAGCGCGAGCAGTCGGACAAGCACAAGAAGGAGCAGGAGGCGGTCGTCCGCCAGCTCGACGGCCTGGTGACGAACACGATGCGCTCGGTGCAGGCCCTCGAGGGCAAGCTCACCCCCGACGAGCAGACGCGCATCCTCGCCGCCATGGAGCGGGCCAAGAAGGCGCGCACGGAGGCGGACCTCGAGGAGCTCAAGACGCGACTGGCGGAAATGGAGAAGGCGGCGTCGCTCATCGGGCAGGCCATGCTGAGGCCGTGATCGCCGGATCCCACCCTGGGCCTGCAGATCGGGTCATGCGGCGCGCGGCCGTATTGCTGGATCGGTTCAACGCCGCTGCTCTGCATGACCTCTCTCCGCAGGCCCCCAAGGTATCGTCCCAACAACGTGCGCATGGTTTGATCGATTCGCTCTCTAGAAGATGACCACTACTCGCGACTATTACGAGATCCTCGGGGTGGCGCGGAACGCGTCGGAGTCCGAGATCAAGTCGGCCTACCGGAAGCTCGCGCTCAAGCACCACCCCGATCGCAACCAGGGCAACAAGGAGGCGGAGGAGAGGTTCAAGGAGGCGGCCGAGGCCTACAGCGTCCTCTGCGACACCCAGAAGCGCCAGCGCTACGACGCCTACGGCCACGCCGGGGTCGGCGGCGCCGCCGGCTTCGACCCCACGATCTTCTCGGACTTCGGCGACATCCTGGGGGACCTGTTCGGTTTCGGCGACGCCTTCGGACGGCGGCGCGGCGGTCCCCGGCGCGGGGCCGACCTGCGCTACAACCTCGAGCTGCGCTTCGAGGAGGCCGTCTTCGGCACGGAGACGCACATCCAGATCCCGCGCGCGGAGCCGTGCCCGACGTGCCAGGGCAACGGCGCCGCTCCCGGCACCTCTCCCACGACCTGCGCATCCTGCGGCGGTCGCGGGCAGGTCACGTTCCAGCAGGGCTTCTTCAGCGTGGCGCGCACCTGTGGCCGCTGCCACGGTTCCGGCCGCGTGGTGGCCACGCCCTGCAAGGACTGCGGCGGCGACGGCCATGTCACCGTCGAGCGCAAGCTGCAGATCAAGATCCCGGGCGGCGTCGACACGGGCAGCCAGCTCCGCATCAGCGGCGAAGGGGAGGCGGGTAGCGCGGGCGGACCTTCCGGCGACCTCTACGTGGTGGTGCGCGTCGAAGAGCATCCGTTCTTCCAGCGCGAGGGCGCGGCCCTTCTCTGCGAGGTCCCCGTCGGGTTCGCGCAGGCGGCGCTGGGCACGACCATCGAGGTGCCCAACATCGGCGGCGGCAAGACCAAGCTCGCCATCCCTGAAGGAACGCAGGGCGGCACCGTCTTCCGCGTGCGCGGCCAGGGGGTTCCGCACCTGGGCGGGCGCGGGCGCGGCGACCTCCACGTCACCGTGCGCGTGGTGGTGCCCACCAAGCTGACGGGGGAACAGCGCAAGATGATCGATCAGCTGGGTAAGTCCCTGCCTTCTCCCGAAGAGCAGGAGAAGGACCGCTCCTTCCTCGGCAAGGTGAAGGACATCCTCGGCTGAAGGCCTTCCGTCTCCTCCTGCCTCCGGACGACGAGGAGGCGCTCTCCGGGGCGCTATGGGATCTGGGGACGGCGGGCACGCAGTCGCTGGGCCTCGAAGGCGGCCGCGCCGTGATCCTGGCCTATTTCGCGGACGAGCCGGACCTCGAGAGTCGTCTGCGCGAGGCGCTGGCCGCGTTGCGCGTCGAGATCGTGCCCACCGCGATCCCGGATGTGGACTGGGTGGCGCGCGTGCGCGAGGGGTTCCGGTCCTTTTTCGCGGGCTCCTTCCGGATCGTGCCCACCTGGGACGGCTCCGCGCCGGCCGCGGGCGCCGAGCGCGTGATCGTCGTCGAGCCCGGGCTGGCCTTCGGGACGGGCACGCACGAAAGCACGCGCCTGTGCCTGGCCGCCCTCGAAGAGCGCGCACGTGCCGGCCCCCTCGGCCACGTGCTCGACGTGGGCGCGGGCAGCGGCATCCTGTCCGTGGCCGCCACCCAGCTCGGCGCGCGGCGCGTGATCGCGATCGAGCTCGACGAGGAGGCGTTGCCCGTTGCTCGGCGCCACGCCGAGCTCAACCGCGCGCCCATCCACCTCGTCCGCGGCGACGGCGCGCGCGCGGTGGGAACGGCGTCCTTCGACGTCGTGATCGCGAACATCAGCGCGGCCCTGCTTGCCGAGCGCGCGGAGGAGCTCGCGGGCACGACGCGCGGCCACGGCGCGCTCATCCTGTCTGGCTTTCTGGTGGAGGACCTCCCCTCCGTGCGCGCCGCGTACGCGGCCGTTGGCGATGTGGGCGTGCGGGTCGAGGGCGAATGGGCGGCCCTCGTGGTGCACCGCGCGCCATGAGCGCTCACCGTTTCCACGTGCCGGAGGCCGCGCCGGGGGCGCGCGTCGCATTGCCCGAACACTCCGCCCACCACGCGCGCGACGTCCTGCGCCTGCGGCCGGGAGCGGCCGTGCGCGTCTTCGACGGGGCGGGGGCCGAGTTCGACGCGGAGCTCGATTCCGTGTCCCGCCAGGGGGTGTCCGCGCGCATCACGGGCCGGGTGCCCGCCCGCCCCGAGTCTCCGCTCACCGTCGTCCTGGCCGTCTCGCCCCTTCGCGGCGATCGCATGGAGCTCGTCATCCAGAAGGCCACCGAGCTCGGGGTGGCCGAGATCCGGCCCGTCATCACCGTGCGGACGGACGCCGCCGCCCGTCCCGCCCTCAAGGGATCCCGCCAGGAGCGTTGGGACAAGGTGGCGAGCGGCGCCGCCGAGCAGAGCGGCCGCGCGGTGGTGCCCCTGGTCGCGCCCACCACGACCTTGCCCGCGCTCCTGGGCGCGCCCTTCGACGGCCTCAAGCTCCTGTTCCTCGAGCGTAGCGCTCCCTCTCCCCTTTCGGCCCTCGCGCGGCCGGAGCGCGTGCTCATGGTGGTGGGACCGGCGGGTGGATGGGAGGACGCGGAAGTGGAGCAGGCCACCGCCGCCGGCTTCGTCACCGCGGGCCTCGGCCCGCGCATCCTGCGCGCGGAAACGGCGGCGCTGGCCGCCCTGAGCGCGGTCCAGGTCCTGTGGGGCGACCTGGGTTGAAGCCTTCGGCCTTTCGCTGGCCGGTCCTCCTCGGGCTGTACCTGGCTTCGCGGCTGGTCGGCCTGATGGCGCTGCCGATGTTCCTCGACGAACGCATCCACCTGCGCTGGGCGTACTGGATCGAGCAGGGCCGCCGCCTGCGCGTGCCCCTGCTGGCGGGCCGCGGCTTGAGCGTGTACCTGCTGGCCGGCATCGCTCCTCACGCCGATGACCCCCTGCGGGCGGGACGGCTCCTGACCGTCGCCATCGGTCTCGTCACCCTCGTCGCCTGCCATCGGCTGGCCCTCCGCCTCACCGGCGATCGTCGCGTGGCCGACGTGACCGCGCTCTTCTACATCGCCTGTCCGTTCACGCTGCTCTACGACCGGATGGTCCTGACCGACGCGTTCCTCGCCGCCTTCACCGCGCTGACCCTCCTTCTTTCCGTAGCCGTGGCCGAGGAGCCGCGCCCACGCTCGGGCGTCGCCCTCGGTCTGGCCATCGCCTTCGGCGTCCTTTCCAAGACGACGGGGCTCGTCCTCTTCGTCTTCCCCCTGCTGGCGTGGGCACTCCTCGGCCGCGATCGGCGGCGCGCGCTGGGGCCGCTGGCCGCCGCCTACGCGCTGGCGGCCACGCTGGTCGCCTACCCGCTCTGGCTGTTCTTCCGCAAGACCGACGAGCTGGCGGGCGCGATCGGCCTGCGCGACGGAGACACCTCCTTCGCGGGGAATGCGAGCACGAACCTGGGGCTGGCCGCGGCCTGGCTGTGGACCTACTGGACGCCGCCGCTGATCGTCCTCGCGCTAGCGGGGCTGGCGGCTGCTCTCGGGCGGCGCGAGCGCGCCCGGGGCGCGCTGCTCCTGGCCCTGCTCGCGGTCGGGCCGGCGGTAGCCTTCGTGGCCGTCTCCGAGATCTGGTACCCGCGCTACCTGCTGTTCACCACGGTGTCCCTGCTTCCGCTGTCCGCGTGGGGGCTGCTCGCGCTCGCCGACCTGGCCGCACGGCACCTTCGATCGGGACCCGCGGTCCAGGCCGTTCTGGCCGCGGCGGGTCTTGTCCTCGTGCTCCTCCCCGCGCTCCGCTTCGATCGCGCGCTCTGGACCGATCCCACCCAGGCGCCGCTGCCGGCCCTCGACCGCTTCCAGTACGTGACGGGCTGGCCGTCCGGCTACGGCTCACGCGACTCCATGGCGTTCCTGCGCACGGAGCGGGAGCGTCGTCCCGACGGGCTGCTTCTGGTGACTCCGGGTCCGTCCACCACCGCCAGCGCGATCCGCCTCCTCTGGGCGAAGGATCAAGCGGTCGAGGTACGTGCCGTGGATCCGGGCGAGGCCGCGCCCGGCGCCGGCGCGCGCCGCGCCGTTTACGTGATCGTCTCGCTCGCGGAAGGGGTTCGCCTTCCCCCCGACTGGGCCCGTGACCTCCGGCTCGAGCTCACGTCGTTCAAGCCGGACGGAACGCCCGCCGATGCGCTCTACCGAGCCTGCGCGGCGGAGGCCTGCCCCTGAGCCCGATTCACAGCCGTCCTCGCAACGCCACCACCTGGAGCAGGTTCGACCAGATCGTGCGCACGTTCTGCACCTTCGAGACCCCGCTCCGTCGGGGGCGGATCGTCGTGGGCAGGCTCTTCATCCGCCATCCCGAGCGCGCGGCACGCGCGAGCAACTCCATGACGATGGCCCAGCCGCGGCCCGCGGAGCGCAGCGGGACGCGCGCGAGCGCCGCGCGCCGGACCATGAACACTCCCTGGAAGCGTGGCATGGGTCCGAGCAGCACGCGATAGGCGACGCGTTCCGCACCCGAGAGCAGGCGGCCCACGAGCGAATCGCGGCGCGCAACGTACCCGAGCACCATGTCGTGGCCCTCCATCGCGGGCACGAAGGCCTCCACGATGGATGCGGGGAACTGGCCGTCCGCCGGGAAGAACGTGACGAGATCGCCCCGCGCCTGCGCGAACCCCGTCCGGTACACCGCGCCCAGCCCCCCATTCGGGGCGTGGTGAACGACGCGGACGTCGCGCATGGTGTCCGCCAGGCCATCCGCGATCGCGCCGGTGCCGTCCGTGCTGCCGTCGTCGACGACGAGGATCTCGGCCCGCTGGCCCAGGCGGTCGAGCGCGGCGCGGATCTCCCGCGCCACCTCCTCCAGGTTCCCGGCCTCGTTGAACGCCATCACGACCACCGTCAACGCCGGGG
>DASTLK010000188.1:0-5983 GCA_035715025.1 Vicinamibacteria bacterium | reverse complement strand
TGCTCGTCAGCGGATGCCGCGTCAACTTCGGCATCCTCGTTCAGGTCGTGAGGCCGACCCAGCCGGACGAGGAGGACCCGAGCGTTCCGCCGGCGGGAGCAGGTCCCGGCTATCTCCTGAGCGCCGGCGCCGATCGCCGGGTCTCGACCTGCCGTGACGCCGCCGGGGACGTGGTCCCCCTCGACTCCTGTCTCCGGGACGCCGCTTATTCCGCGGCTTTCTTCTTCACCGCGGACAGGGTGATCGTCAGATGAAACCGCGTTCGCGTCTCGTCCGCCCTTGCCCTCCGCGACACGCACTTCGTTCCTTCCGAGGAGGGAATATGAAAAACGTTCGATCCTCAAAGCGCTGGGCCGGCGGCTTCGCCTTGGCGGCGCTCGTCGTGGCGGCGGCCGCGTCGGCGGAGGCCGCGAACGGGAACCTCAAAGTCACGTCCTTTCCGTCTGGCGCCCAGGTCGTGGTGGACGGCGCGCCCACGGGCAAGACGACGCCGATGAGCGTCTCCCTGCCGGAGGGCGAGCACACCGTGACCGTCCAGATCCCCAACTCCGGGTGGCAGCCCGACACGCGCGTCGTGACTATCGTCCCCGGCAACAACGATCTCAGCGTGACGCTGCTGCCGGTCCTCACGCAGGGACCACAGGGGCCGAAGGGCGACAAGGGGGATCCCGGCCCCATGGGGGCGCCAGGTCAGCCAGGTCAGCCAGGCGAGCGAGGCGAGCGCGGCGAGAAAGGGGAAAGCGGTCTGCCCGGACCGGCAGGGGAGACGGGTCCAACAGGGGACACCGGTGACCCCGGCCCCTCCGGTGCCGCCGATCCCGTTCTCCTCGAGCAGCTGTCGGCCGCGATCGCGCGGATCGGCCAGCTCGAAGCGATGTTTCTCGGATTCTCGGGCAGCCACGCGTGGTCGCGTCGTCTCGCGTCGCTCTTCGAGAACGAGCACGAGCTGCCTCTCTTCCCGTACGTTGCGATCTCGGCCGCGCACGGGGATCCCGTGGTCATCGCGGGGCGGAATCAGACCGTCCAGCGATTGCAGTCGTCCAGCGGAACGTTGCTCTGGTCGAGCGACGACGATCGGCTCCGCCTGCCCCTCTTCGAAGCCGCGGCGGTGACCACGGATCAGGCCGGCGACGTGGTGATGTTCGGCCGCAATCGCTCATCCGGTTCGCCGGACAAGTCGCTCCTCAAGCTCGACGGAGTCACCGGTGGTCTGAAGTGGCAGGCAAATGCGGGCCCGAACGGTGACCAGACGGGCGCGGTCGGAACCGACCGTCACGGGGACATCTTCGTCGCGAGCGAAGGGGAGCTGTTCAAGAGGTCGCGCGAGAGCGGCGCCGAGCTGTGGAAGGTGGGCGTCGCGGCAAACGACAAGGGGATCGCACTCGCCGTCGATGCCGCTGGCGATGTGATCGAAGCGGGATGGAAACAGAACCTCGTCGTGACCAAGTTCTCCGGAACGGATGGCGAAGTCATCTGGAGCCGATCGCTGGCGCTAGGCGTGCCGCCGATCCCGGCCGGCCTCGGGCTGGGCGTGACCGCGGCCGGTGACGTCGTGCTGGCGTCGGGTTTCCGCGGCACCGTGGACATCGGAGGCGGCGCCCTCGTGAGTGCCGGTCTCACCGACGTGCTCCTGGCGTCGCTGTCGGGAGCGGACGGCGCGCATCGTTGGTCGCGCCGCTTCGGCGGACCGGAAGACGACAAGCCCTTCGGCCTGGCCGTCGAGCCGCTCGGAAGCGCGTTCGTCACCGGCCGCTTCGCCGGGGAAGCGACCTTCGGTGAGGAGACGCTCGTTTCGGCGGGTCTCGGCGACGCATTCGCGATCAAGGTCGGCGCGGACGGAACGCCGCTATGGATCCGGCAATGGGGGGACGAGTTCGAGGACTACGGCGTGGCCGTCGGCGTCGACGTCGTGGGCAACGCGACCTTCGCGGGAGTATTTCGCGGAGAGGTCAGCTTTGGCGGCAACCGCCTGGACAGCGGAGGGGCGATCATCGACGGGGTGAAGCACTATTCAACGGCGGAGTTCATCGTCAAGCTGACGCGGTGACTTCGAGAGGATCGCCGGCCGTCACGGCACCAGCGGACGTCCCGCTTGGCGCTTGACGAACTGGCCCCGGCCGGCGCCGCCCTTGAACTGGCCGTGATCCACGATCACGTCCCCGCGTGAGAGCACGACCGCGGGCGCGCCCTTGATCACGCGCCCCTCGTAGGGGTTGTAGTCCACGCGCATGTGCAGGGTCCGCGCGGAGAGGGTCACTTCCTTGTCCGGATCCCAGATGACGAGATCCGCGTCGGAGCCCACCGCGACCGTGCCCTTGCGCGGCCAGAGCCCGAACATGCGGGCGGGGTTCGTGGACGTGATCTCCACGAACTTGTGCGCGTCGATCCGTCCCGTGCGCACGCCGCCGTCCCAGAGCAGCATCAGCCGCGTCTCGATCCCGGGCGCGCCATTGGGGATCTTCGAGAAGTCGTCCTTGCCGAGCTGCTTCTGGGGCGGCTCGTTCATGCAGAAGGGGCAGTGGTCAGTGGACACGACCTGCAGGTCGTTCTTGGCCAGGCCCTTCCAGAGGGCGACCTGGTTCCACTTCTCGCGCAGGGGCGGCGACATCACGAACCCCGCGCCCTCGAAGCCGGGCCGCTCGTAGTCCTCGTAGGACAGGAAGAGGTACTGGGGGCAGGTCTCCGCGTAGGCGGGCAGGCCCATGTCGCGCGCCTGCTTGATCTTTTCGAGGGCGTCCGAGCACGAGAGGTGCACGATGTAGATCGGCACGTCCGCCATCTCGGCCAGGGCGATGGCGCGGCCGGTGGCCTCGCCTTCCGCCCGCGTGGGACGCGTGAGCGCGTGGTACTTCGGCGCCGTCTGGCCCTTGCGCAGCGCCTCCTTGACCAGCGTGTCGATGACCCCGCCGTTCTCGGCGTGCATGCAGACGAGGCCGCCGTTCTCCCGGGTCTTGAGGAGGGCGCGGA
The DNA here is from genome assembly GCA_035715025.1 of Vicinamibacteria bacterium. GTDB lineage: Bacteria > Acidobacteriota > Vicinamibacteria > Fen-336 > Fen-336 > AA29. The sequence goes on along the minus strand of DASTLK010000188.1, from coordinate 3,016 downwards.
AGATCGTGGCGTCGTCCACCTGGAACACGCCGGGGTAGGCCATGAAGAGCTTGAACGACGTGAGACCCTCGTGCTTGGTGAGGCGGTCCATGTCCGCCGAGACCTGGTCGGTCAGCTCGCGCACGATCATGTGGAACGCGTAGTCGATGACGGCCTTGCCCTCCGCGCGCTTCATCCAGCCTTCGAAGGCGGGGAAGAGGCCTTCGCCGAAGTTCTGGATCGCGAAGTCGACGACGGTCGTGGTGCCGCCGTGCGCGGCGGCGACGGTGCCGCTCTCGAAGTCGTCCGCCGACGTCGTGCCCCCGAACGGCATGTCGAGGTGGGTGTGCACGTCGATGCCGCCCGGCATCACCAGCTTGCCGGAGGCGTCGACCACGGTGTCGGCGGGGATGTTCAGGCCCTGTCCGATGAGGGTGATGCGTCCCTTGTCGATGTAGATGTCGGCGTCGTAGCGGTCGCCCGCGGTGACGACGGTGCCGTTCTTCACCAGGGTGGTCATGGGATCCTCCGGAGAACGTTCGCGGGCGGGTGGGTGTCGAACCTGGGGCATGCTAGTGGAGCGGTCCCGGGGCCGTCAACGTCACGCCGCGTGCGCCCGCCCACAGGCCGCGGCCACGCCGTTGAACCTTTCGCGCCGTGAGCGGTCCAATCTCCCGACCTTGCCGCCTGCCTTTCTTTGACCGCTCGCACGGGCGGCGTTACAGTCTGCCGTCTTTGGCCGGCGCCATGTTCCGGCCCAGGAGACGCGATGAAGCGCTGGGCCGCCGGAGTCACACTCGTGGTCGCCGTGCTGGGGGCGCGGGCCGCCCACGCGCAGGCCGTCCAGAACGTGGTCCTCCGGAACTCCTTCAACCCCATTGGCGCCGGCGCCCGCGGCCTGGGCATGGGCGGGGCATTCATCGCCGTCGCCGACGACGGGACCGCGGCGTCCTTCAACCCCGCGGGCCTGGCCCAGCTCCGCCGCACCGAGTTCGCAGTGGTGGGATTCACCGACCTGCTCGCGTCCGACCTGACCGTGCCCAAGGGGACCGAGTCCGTGACCACGCACAACTCGGCGCGCCACCAGCGGCCGGACTTCGCCGGCCTCGCGCTCCCCTTCGAGCTCGGCGGGCGCAACCTGACCCTCCAGCTCTCGTACCAGCGCGCGGTCGACCTGTTCGGCCGCGGCGTGGCCACCGTCCAGGACACGGTCAATCTCTCCCAGCTCGATCCGACACTGAGGGGATCCGGCGACATCATCGCCGACATCGCGCCCGATCAATCCGGCGCGTTCCACACGCTCAGCCTCGTGGCCGGCTACCAGCTCACCCCACGGCTCGCCGTGGGCACCGCCGTCAACTACTGGTTTTCGGACTGGACGGCGGAGGGGACGAACAGCTTTCGCCTGCGCGTGCGGCCGGTCGGAGGAGGCCGTGCCGTCGAGGTGCCGTTGCTCAGCGACCACTTCCACCAGGACCAGTCGATGCACGGGGTGAACCTCAACACCGGGATCCTCTTGAAGTATCCGCGGGTGAGCGTGGGCGCCGTCGTGCGCCTCCCTTTCACGGGCGACTATTCGCTGGTGGAGAGGGACACCGAGACGGCCTTCGACTCCGGCAAGGCGCAGCCCGCGCGCGCCCTGGACTTCGACGTCAAGACGCGCCTGCACTGGCCGCGCAGCGCGGGTGCGGGAGTGGCCCTGCGTCCCGCGCGCGGCCTGACCGTGACCGGGGACTACTCGCACTCCTCGTGGTCACGCGCCTCGCTCGAGGACGTGCCCGCGGGCGCTCTCCTCACCGCGCAGCAGTTCGATGCCCAGGGTGATCCGCAGGACTCGTTCACGAACCGCAACTTCTTCGACCTGCTGCCGGCGGCGGAGACGGCCACCGTCGACACCAGCCAATGGCGCGCGGGCGCCGAGTACCTCGTCACTGCCCTCCCGAAGGTCGTGATCCCCCTGCGCGCGGGGATCTTCCGCGATCGCTCCCCGATCTCGGACCTCGGCCGCAACGAGGGGCGGCGGATCACGGGGTGGACGGCGGGCACGGGCATCAACTTCGCCCATGTCGTGCTCGACGTGGCCTTCGAGCGCCGCGAGAGCGCGGGCACGGTCTCGCTGCGCCTCAAGGCCGGACAGCCCGTGCCCAGCGACGCGGCCACGGAGACGGTGCGCGAGGAGCGCGTGGTGGCGTCGCTGATCTACCGGTTCTCCGATGACGACCCCATCAAGCGCGCGCTGCGTTACGTCTTCGTGGGCCCGAAGGAGAAGGAGAATCCGTAGGCGGGCCGTGCGCCGGGCGGCGTGGCCGGCGCTGCTGGCGCTGGCCCTCGCCGTTCCCGCCCGGGCCGAGGAGTGGTTCGACGCCTACGAGCGCGGGCTGGAGGCCCTGAAGCAGAAGAAGGCGGAGCGTGCGATCGAGATGCTCGAGCGCGCGGCGCGACTCCGCCCCGACCCCGGCAACAATCTCATCACCTACGGCACCAACCGGCTGGAGCGCTACCATCCCTATCTGCGCCTCGCCGAGGCCTATCTCCTGGCGGGGCAGCCGGCACGCGCCCAGGACGCGCTCAAGCGCTCGGAAGCGCGGGGACGTGAGCCCGCGGCCGAGCGGGCCCGCATCGCCGCCCAGGTCGATTCCGCTCTGGCGAGCGCGCGGGCCGCCCCCACTCCGGTCCCCGCTCCCGTGGCCGTACCCGCGACCACCGCACCTCCGGCGACGGTGGCCCAGGCCGTCGAGCCCACGGCGGCGCCGCCCCGGGAGGCCGCGCCCACCGCCTCCCCGAGCGCCGCGCCGGCGATTACCACGCCGGCACGGGCCCCGAACGGCATGCTCGACCTGCGCACCGATCCGCCGGGAGCGACGGTGCTGCTCGGCGATCGTCTGCTCGGGACCACTCCGCTCAAGATGGAGCTGGCCGCGGGGGACTACACCGTGACGTTGCGCAAGGCGGACGCCGCCGACCAGAGCTTTCCGATCCGCATCACCGGCGGGCGCACGACCACGGAGAACCGCGCGCTCGTGGCGACGGCGATGGC
>DASTLK010000187.1:0-4616 GCA_035715025.1 Vicinamibacteria bacterium | reverse complement strand
CGCTCGCGTACGACGAGTACGCGTCGCTCCTCGCGCCTTGCCGCCGGGGTGCCTCGCGGCTCCGATGCCGCGCTGAGGGTTCTGGATAGCTGTTTCAACGAGAGGTCGGCCGTGGTCCATCGCCGTTGGCGTTGCTCGTCGCTCGCGTCCACAAGCCTCTATCTGTAACCGAGCCGATCGATCCTGGTCCGCCTCCTCGCCGGTCCTGACCTGACGGGAGGACGTGCGATAAGATGCGCGGCTCGGCCCGCACGCTTCACGCCGCCTGGGCGGGCCGCGGCAAAGGAGAACCCATTCGATGAAGCTGATCCCGTCCCGTGGCATTGCCGTGATCGCCCTTTTTCCCTTCCTCTCCGCCTGCGGGTCGAGCACTCCGACCCCCGTCGTCGTCGCCACTCCCACGCCCGTACCCGTGCCGTCGCCCTCTCCCACGCCGCGCGCCTTCGTGTGCCCGTTCCCCTCGCTGCCCGACCTCCACATCGAATGCCCCAAGCTCGACCCGAGGCTCAGCGGATACGTGAACACGGCCGTCGAGAACGTCATCGCCCAGCAGCCGCAGCTCTTCGACTTCAGCAACAACCTCGGCGCGGGGAGCTGGAAGGTCAGGGACCGTCAGAAGTACGTCGAGGCCGTGGTGGAGGCGATCCACGCCCAGGGCATCTGCGCCAAGGACGACAACGAGGAGATCGCGGTCAAGAATACGAACCAGTACCACGAGCAATACAACATCTGGACGTCGGGCGGCTACGTGCGCCGCGCCTACATCACGACCTGCGTCCCCGCCCAGTTCTGACCGGCCGGGTTGAACTGGGCCCCGCCGACGTGTAGAATCCAATGTTTTCCCGCGGGGCGCGGTGCGTGGACGTGCAGGAGGGATGCTCCATGAAGGGTATCGTGCCGGGTCGTCTCGTTGCCGTCGCCTTTACGATCGCTTGCCTTTCTACTTGCGGTGGAGGCAGTCCCTCCACTCCCACTCCCGGGGCCTCGACTCCGGCGCAGCAGGTCCGTACGGTCATCGGCAACGCGGACTTCACGCTGCGCGCGGGCTCGGCCACCTTCAAGGCCATCGACAACCCGCCCATCGGTATGATGGACGTGACGGTGGAATGGGGAAGCGCATCCAACCCGATCGACGTCTACGCGACGGACGGGCGCTGCCCCGGGTTCCCGAACCTCCAGGCCGGTCAGTGCACGGTCCTGGCACGCGCGGAGGGCACCGGCAAGCCCAAGCGGCTCACCTTCAGCAACACCGCCGCCAACGCCGTCTACAACTTCTGGCTCTACAACGCGGGCACGACGACCGAATCGGGCGCGTTGGAGATCGGGATCACCACGAATGGTCCCATCACCGTCGCCTCGCCCACGACGCTCCCGGGCGGAGGAACGGGTGACCCACGCGACAATCTGCCCCCCGGACCGATCACCCAGGCCAAGGTCGCCGTCCGCTCGATCGACACCGGTGGATTCAACTACCGCGATCCCACCCAGGACGGAGACGGCAATTGGGTGGTCCACCCGGGCGAGTTCGTGGTGTTCGACTTCTCCCAGCGCAACGGCGCGGGCGAGAAGTGCAAGTGGATCAACCCGCCGGAGTGGGACGTCAACGACGACGACGCGATCGTCGAAGTAAAGGGCAGCAGCCAGCCATTCCTGCTGCGCGTGGACATCCTGCACAAGGGATACTTCGAGGTCACGGGCGAGATCGACGGCATCAAGGCCAACGTCCTGCCCATGGTGTCCGTCTCGCAGGGTCAGTAGCGGAATGGGTCTCCTTCCCTCCGTCCTCCTCTCCGTCGCGCTGGGCGGGTCTGCCCTCGGCGCCGGCGACGCCCCGACGCTTCGCGCGACGTCCGCCCCTTCCGCCGAGGCGCGCATCAGCATCGATTTCAAGGATGCCGACATCGTCGACGTCGTCCGCCTCCTGTCCGAGGTCGGCAACTTCCAGGTCGTGATCGACCCTGGTGTCTCCTGCAAGCTCACCCTGAAGCTGAAGGAAGTCCCCTGGGACAGCGCGCTCGACATCGCGCTACGCGTCTGCAGCCTCGGTTCCGAGAGCGACAACGGCATCGTCCGCGTGGCCCCCGTCGCGAAGCTCACGTCCGAGCACCAGGAGCGTCGCCGCCTCGCCGAGGAGCAGAAGCTCAACCGGCCCCTGCGCACGGTGCGCTACACGCTCTCGTACGCGAAGGCCGCGGAGCTCGCGCCGCTGATCAAGAAGTTCCTCTCGCCCCGCGGCGACGTCGTGTTCGACGCCCGCACCAACACGCTGATCATCACCGACGTCGACTGACCGGACCGAGGCGTCCTCGATGGGGACACGTGGCCTCGCATGGGGACATGGGCGGACGTGTCCGAACCACGCAATCGTCGTATCATCAATGAGTTGGCCACGGCGACCCAGGGGCACGGATATTGCTCCCCTCGCGGGCAGGGCCAGACGTCTTCATTGAAGGGACACCCGTAATGATCCGACCGCTCTTCGACGCCACCCGCGAGGCCCTGCTGAGCCTCTGGAGGGCCATGCGGGTCCGGCGCGAACCCGAGCCGCCCGCTTCGGGGACGGGTGGCGCGATCGGATGAGACCCGCCGTGGACGCCGTCGTGGGGCACGAAGGTGAGATGGGGGGAAGAGCGATGCGTCGCCTGTGCGTTCTGACCGTGCTCGCGTTGACCGTGTCCCCGGCCGTGTTCGCGCAGTCGTACCGTCATGGGCGCATCCGCGACGTGGAAGAGGGCGTGAGCATCCAGCGCGCCACCGAGACGGGCGCGGAGGAGGCCACGGCCAACCTGCCCTTCCTGCCCGGCGACCGCGTCTGGACCGATCAGAGCGGCCGCGCGGAGTTCCAGTTCGCCGGCGGCTCCCTCCTGCGCCTCGACAGCGCGTCCAAGCTCGACTACGTCGCCCACGACGACGGCCGCGACGAGCGCACCGTGCTGCGCCTGTGGTCGGGCGCCCTGCTCCTCCACCTTCGCGACCGCCGCGACGGCCCCTTCGAGGTGGAGACCCCCGGCGGGGTGGTCACCACCGGCACCCGCGGCGTCATCCGCATCGACGTGGAGTCCGGAGAGACCCGCGTCTCCGTCTACGAAGGCGAGGCCAGCCTGGAGGGCGCGCAGCCCGTGCGCCTGCGCGCGGGCGATCGGGTGTATGCGCGGCGCGGCGAAGTCGAAGAAGGGCCGACGACCTTCGACCGCACCGAAGGCGACGCGTTCGCGGACTGGGACGCCGGGCGGCAGGAGCAGACCGCGTACGCGGACAACCGCCAGGAGGCGCTCCCCGACGACGTGGCTCCCTACGCGGACGAGCTCGATCGCCACGGGGCCTGGTACTACGAGACCGAGGTCGGCCACGTGTGGCGGCCCTATGTCGCGGCGGGATGGCAGCCCTACTCCGACGGTCGCTGGGTCTGGACCGCCTTCGGTTGGACCTGGGTGCCGTACGAATCGTGGGGCTGGGCCGTCTCCCACTATGGCCGCTGGGGATTCACGCCCGCTCTGGGTTGGTACTGGATCCCGGGCGCGACCTGGGCGCCGGCCTGGGTCTCCTGGGCGGCGGGCGGGGACTACGTCGGGTGGTGTCCGCTCGGCTATCGCGATCGGGCCGTCCTCGTCTACGACCGGCTCGGGCGCGGCACGCGCGGCCATGCCGTGCCACGGGGCGGGACGAGCGTCGCGGAAGCGCCCTGGATCTACCTGCGGCGTGGCGACGTGGGTGCGCGGGATGTGGCGCGCCGGCGCGTGCGCCTCGACGGCAACTCCGTCCAGCAGGTGAGGGTCCTCGAATCGGCGCAGGCGCGCCTGACCCGTGACCTGGTGGTGACGGAGGCGCCGCCCGTGGCCGTCGCGCGTGCGGTACCGCGCAACTCGTCCTCTCGTCCCCAGATGTCGGACACGGTGCCGGAGATGCGCGGCGACCCCATGACGACGATCCCGGTCGTACGCCGCCGCGGCCGCCCGGTCGACGGTCGCGAGGACCCGGCCCTGCCCACGGAATCGGGATCGGTGGTGGGCGCGCCCAGCGGCTCCGTTCAACGCTTCGGCGGCGTGTCCGGCCGCGATGCCGCCGCGTCGACGCCCTTGACCCCGGTCCCCGCGGCCCGCGCGCCGCATCCGACGGACGTGCGCAGCGGGCAGCGGCGGGCGGAGGACGGCGCCGAAGCGGGCGCCGTCTCGCGTCGCGGACGCAGCGCCGACGTGGAGGCACGCACGCCCGATCGGCCCGTGCGCGAGCGTGAAGCCGTGGTCCGCGAGCGCGGCGACGCGCCTTCCGCCGACCGCGAGGTGCTGCGTCCGATGTTCGGGGGGCTCGGGCGCCAGCGCAGCGAAGGCCGTGACGGAGCGCAGCCGCGCGACGGTGGCGGCCAGGCGGACGATGGTGGGTGGGCACGGCGCCGTGGCGACGCCTCCGGTGAGCATCGAGGCAGCGGCGGCGAAGCCCAGGGCCGCCGGGGCGGCGATTCCGGCGAAGTCCACCGCGGGGGCGTCGAAGCGCGCCCGGCGGGGGGCGCCGCCCACGAGCGTGAGGCCGCGCCGCGCCGGGCCGATCCTCCGCCGCGTCACGAGCCGCAGGCGCAGGCGCAGCCGCGCCACGAGGCGCCTCCGCCACCGCCCGCCGCC
>DASTLK010000186.1:0-5047 GCA_035715025.1 Vicinamibacteria bacterium | reverse complement strand
TTGACCCGGTCGCCGGCCGCGTTCCTGCCCCTGGCCGTCGCGTGCCTGCTGGCCTGCGCGGCCGTCACCGAGGCCATCGGCGTGCACGCGCTCTTTGGCGCCTTCCTGGCCGGCATCGCGATGCCGCGGCGTGACGACCTGCGTCACGCGCTGGAAGTGAGCCTCGAAGCGGTCACCTCCGTCGTCCTCCTCCCCCTGTTCTTCGCCTCCACCGGCTTGCGCCTCGACGTGGGGTGGCTGAAGGGTGCCGCCGCCTGGTCGGCTTTCGGCTTGATCCTGCTCGCCGCCGTCGGGGGCAAGCTGGGCGGATCGATGGTGGCGGCGCGCGCCACCGGAATGGGCTGGCGCGACGCGGCGGGGCTCGGCATCCTCCTCAACACGCGCGGCCTGGTCGAGCTGGTCATCCTCGGCGCCGGCCTCGAGCTGGGCGTCCTCACGCCGCCCGTCTACTCGATGATGGTGCTCATGGCCCTCGTCACCACCGCCATGGCCACGCCCGTCCTCCAGGCCCTGGGCCTCGCGCGAGGCGAATCTCTCCGAGATTCGAAGCCGTCCTCGTCCCCGCCCAGCGCGCCGCCGATAGGATGGGAATAGGCCCCACCAAGGGGACCGCATTCGGAAAGGAACGGACCATGCCCTACATCCTGCCCGACCTCGATTACGACTACGGCGCGCTCGAGCCGCACATCTCGGGCCAGATCATGCAGCTCCACCACGACAAGCACCATGCGACGTACGTCAAGAAGGCCAACGAGACGCTGGAACAGCTCGACCAGGCGCGCGACAAGTCCGATTTCACGCGCATCGCCGGACTCGAGAAGGCCCTCGCTTTCAACCTTTCCGGCCACGTGCTGCACTCCCTGTTCTGGCGCAACCTGATGCCGAAGGGCGGCGGCCGGCCAACGGGAGAGCTGGCCCAGGCCCTCGTCCGCGACTTCGGCAGCTTCGAGGGCTTCCAGAAGCAGATCAACGAGGTCTCGGGGACGATCATGGGTTCCGGATGGGGCGCGCTCATCTACGAGCCGATGGCGGGCCGGCTCCTCACCTCCCAGATCTACGATCACCAGTCGAACCTCGCCCAGGCCGGCGTGCCCCTGCTCGTCATCGACGCCTGGGAGCACGCCTACTACCTGCAGTACAAGACGGAGAAGGCGAAGTTCTTCGAGGCGGTGTGGAACCTGTGGAACTGGGACGACGTGAGCCAGCGCTACGCCGCCGCGCGCAAGATGAACCTGCTCGTTCCGGAGACGGTGGAGGTGGCGGCGAAGCGCTGAGGACTCAGCCCCCGGACTCCGCCGCTTCCGCGTCGCGGCCGGGCGGGGTGGCGTCGTCGAGATCGTCGAGATAGCCGGGGGGAAGGGCGACGTGCTGGGTGCCCGCGGTCTTGCCGCGGGCGACGCGCATGGCGTCCGGCGGGAAGGGCTGGCCGCGGTCCACGTCGGCGAGGATCGTCTCCAGCTCGGCCAGGGTGGTGACGTGCATGAGCCGCTCGCGCAGGGGCGCCCCGCCGCGAAAGCCCTTCGTATACCACGAGCTGTGCTTGCGGAACGCCCGCATCGCGCCCGTCTCGCCCAGCCAGGCCGCCAGCAGGCGCGCATGCTCGAGCATCACCTCGACCACGCCGCCGAAGTCGGGCGGATTGGCGGGCGCGCGGCCCGCGAAGACGTCGGCCAGGTCGCGGAACAGCCACGGCCTTCCCAGGCATCCGCGGCCCACGATCACGCCGTCGCAGCCCGTCGCCCGCATCATGCGCAGCGCATCTTCGGCTTCCCAGATGTCGCCGTTGCCGAGGACGGGGATCGCGCTCACCGCCTGCTTGAGCTGCGCCACCGCGTCCCAGCGCGCCTGCCCGTCGTAGAGCTGCGCGGCCGTGCGCGCGTGCAGGCCCACCGCCGCGCAGCCTTCGTCCTGGGCGATACGCCCGGAGTCGAGGTAGGTCTGCACGCGCTCGTCGATGCCGATGCGGAACTTCAGGGTGACGGGCACTGCGCCCGCGGCGGACACGGCCGCGCGCACGATCGCGCGCAGGAGCCGCGGCTTGGCCGGGATGGCGGCGCCGCCGCCCTTGCTCGTGACCTTGCGTACGGGACAGCCGAAGTTCATGTCGAGGTGGTCGACGCGGCCCTCGCCCGCGAGCAGCCGTACCGCCTCGCCCACGTGATGGGGATCGACGCCGTAGAGCTGCAGGCTGCGCGTCGTCTCTTCCTCGCCGAAGCTCGCCATGAGCACCGTCTTGCGATTCCCCTCCACGAGGGCGCGGGCGGTGATCATCTCGCTCACGTAGAGGCCCGCCCCATACCGGCGGCACAGCGTGCGGAAAGGCGGATTGGTGACGCCGGCCATGGGCGCGAGCACCACCGGCGGCCAGACCCGGAGCGGGCCGATGGGCACGGCGGAGAACTCGCCGGCGCGGGCGGGAGGCACGTCGCGGTTGATGTCGCTGCGGTAGATGGCGTCCATGGGTGCGAGGTGTCGAATCCCGCATGATAGCCTGGAAGCCAGGCCATCATGAGCAGCGACTCCGCGCCGCGCAAGCGGCATTTCTCGATGATCCGCGACTTCCACCTCGCGGATTTCCTGACCCTCGCCAACGGCGCCTCCGGCACCGCCGCCATCTTCTTCTCGATGGACCACGTGCGCGCAGGGTCCATCGGCAAGGTCTACGCCGCGGGCACCTTCATCGTGCTCGCGCTGTTCTTCGACGTGATGGACGGGCGCGTGGCGCGCTGGCGGCACCAGGCCTCCGTGATGGGCCGCGAGCTGGACTCGCTGGCCGACGTCATCAGCTTCGGGGTGGCGCCGGCCTGCCTGGGCTTCGCCGTCGGCCTCACCGGCCTGCTCGATTGCCTGGTCCTCCTGTACTTCGTGGGCTGCGGCATCAGCCGGCTGGCCCGCTACAACATCACGGCGGAGAAGATGTCCGAAGAGGCGGGCAAGGTCACCTACTTCGAGGGCACGCCGATCCCCACCAGCGTCCTCCTGGTGCTGGCGGTCATGGTGCTGGCCTGGCGCGGAGCGGTGGACCGTGCGCTGCCGGGCGGGATCGTGAGCCTCGCGGGATGGGACTTCCATCCCCTGGCCCTGGTCTACGCGGTCTCGGGCTCCCTGATGATCAGCAAGACGATACACATCCCGAAACCGTAGCTGGATCGGCCTAAAGGACGGAGTTGAGCCGATCAAGCCCCTAGCGGGTGTCGGGCTCGACTTCTCCGAACTGGCAGCCCTTGATTCCCTTCACTTCCGCGCACAGCAGCCAGTGCCCCGGATTGACCGCGGTCAGGATCTTGTTGAAGGGGACGTCCGGGAAATCGTTCACACGGACGTGCTCGCCCTCCTGCTCGAACGTCCAGTCGATCCGGTTGCCGATCAGCCCTTCCTTCACGTCCAGGTTGTCCTTGGTCTTGGGCGTGGCCGTGACGAAGCCGGTGCAGCCGACGGGGAGCTTGTCCTCGCCGTTGCGCGGCGGCTCGATGCCGGCGTCGCAGCGGATGCTGTAGAACGCGACGCGCACGTAGGAGATCACGTCGGCGAAGTCCAGCGGGAACGACGGGGGCGTGCACGTCTGCCGGTAGCTGCCGGAGCCGCGCCGGATGTGTCCGGTGGCCAGCAGGATGTCGTAGTCCTCGCTGAAGTCGACGGCGTTGCGCACGGAGACGGTCGTGGTGTCGGTCTCCGCGCAGAGGCCGGCGGTCTGCAGGGCGGCCACGACGCCCTGGTGGTATTCGAGGGGCTTGAGCACCTTGTACCCGCCCGGCCCGTTCTGGTCGGTCAGGACGAAGTAGTCCGGGTGCTGCTGCACGAGCTGGTCGATGGCGGCGTCCACGTCACCGAGCAGGGCGGGGTTGCGTCGCGCGCAGAAGGTATCGGGATCGCCCTTGCCGTACCTGCAGGCGGTCGCGGTGGGTGAGGCGGGAGCCGAGGGCGCAGCGCTGGGAGAGGGGGAAGCAGCGGCCACGGTCGCGGACGGCGCCGGAGCGGGAGCGGATGGAGTCGACCCACCCGAGCAGGACAAAGCCGTGGCCACGAGCGCCGCCAGAGAGCCCGTCCGAGCCGTGCGCAGATTCATTCCCACCACACCAAACGCGTAGCGTATCGCGCCCGTGGAGGAGCGGCAAGGCCGCGGCTAGGGGACGTCGTACCCCTCGACCGTCTTCCCGAGCAGGTACTTGTCGAACCAGCCCACGATGTGGCGCAGGCGCTCGACGCGGTGCCAGGGCTTGCCGGAGCGGCTCAGCTCGTGGCTCTCCTCGGGGAAGCGGACCATCACGGCGGGGCGCTTCAGGTACTTGAGGGCGCGGAAGAGCTGCTCGCCGCCGTCGGCGGGCGGCGTGCGCAGGTCGGCCTCGCCCTCGATCAGCATGAGCGGCGTCGTGATGTTCTTGACGAAGGTGATGGGGGAACGCGCGGCGTAATCCGCCGGGTCTTCCCAGGGTGCGCCCTTGAACCAGGTGGGACGGAACAGGGTGAAGTCCGCGGTGTACCAGAAGCCGGCCCAGTCCGCGATCGAGCGCTGGGACACGGCGGCCGCGAAGCGGGTGGTCTGGGTGATCAGCCAGTTGGTCAGCACCCCGCCGCCGCTTCCGCCGGTCACGCCCAGATGCGCCTCGTCCACCAGGCCGCGCTTCACGAGCGCGTCGACGCCGGCCATGAGGTCCTTGGCGTCGTCGCCGGGATAGTGGTACTGGATGACGTTGCCGAAGTCCTGGCCGTACGACGTGCTGCCCCGCGGGTTGGGATAGAGCACGACGTAACCTTTGGCCGCCATCCACTGGAACTCGTGGTCGAAGGTCGCACCGTAGGCGGCGTGCGGACCGCCGTGGATGTTCAGGATCAGCGGATAACGCTTGCGGGCGTCGAAGCCGGGAGGCTTGAGGATCCAGGCCTGGATGCTCTTCCCGTCGAAGCTCGGGTACACGATCTCCTCCGGCGCCCCGACCTGCACCTCGGAGAAGAGGGCTTCGTTGACGCGCGTCAGGCGGCGCGGCGTGCCCACGCCGGGGCCGAGGACGAAGAGGTCCCCGACCTCGGTCGGTGTCGAAAGGACGAG
>DASTLK010000185.1:0-4180 GCA_035715025.1 Vicinamibacteria bacterium | reverse complement strand
GCGGATCTCCGTGTAGGCAAGGCTCAGCCGCGCGTTCTCGGCGGCGGCCTGGTCCGCGGCCACCGTCGCGCGCGTGGCCTGCGCGGCCGACGTCACCTGCTCGTGCTGCTCGCGGGAGAGCACGCCCTGCCCGAACAGCTCCTCGGCGCGGCGGGCGTCCGCGGCCGCCTTCTGGGCCTGCGCCTCGTCGTGGGCGAGGGTCGCCTCCGCCTGGGCCAGGGCCGCGCGGTAGGGGCGCGGGTCGATCTGGAACAGGAGGTCGCCCGCGCGCACGTCGCGGCCCTCGGCGAAGCGCACGCCCACGATCTGGCCTCCCGCCTGCGCCTTCAGGGAGACGGTCTCGTACGCTTCGACGGAAGCGACGGCGTCGAGGCGGTCGGCCACGCTGGCCAGCCGGGCCGACGCCACCGTCACGGGCACGGCCGCCGCCGCTCCCGTGCGCTGCGCGGTGGCGGAGCGCGCGCACCCGCCGGCGGCGGTGACGGCGGCGAGGGCAAGGAGGAGGTGGCACTTCATGAAGCGGCTCCCTCGGCTTCGTAGCGGTCGATGCCGGCAATGACCTTCTCCAGGAGTCGGCGCAGCTCGACGGCTTCGCGCCGCGAGAGGTCCCGCTCGACGGCCGCCCGGAACTCCAGGGCCAGCGGGTGCAGCGTGCGGGCCAGGACGCGGCCCTCCGCCGTGAGCTTGAGGCGCGCGCGGCGGCGGTCGGCGGGATCGGCGGTCGCGCGCACGAAACCCCGGCGGGTGAGGGCGGCCACGATCCGCGATGCGGTGGGAGGATCCATGCGCAGGGCGTCGCAGACGGCGCACAGGGGGGGCGCGTCCGCCTCCAGCAGGTACACGAGCACCCAGAACTGCTGCGAGCTGAGGCCGTGCCCGGCCACCCGCCGCCCCACCGTCTGCTTCAAGCGGCGGCGCGCCACCGCGATCAGGCGTCCCAGAGAATCTTGTTTCGACAATAGTTGCTCCGCGAAGGATATTAGACCGGCCGGCGGCCGTGCGCCAGCTCCGAACATCTTTTTACGAGTGCCTGGCCGGCCCCGCGGCCGGCGGGTGCTATGGTGCGAAAGGGAGGGTTGATCTGATGAAGCTCAGGCTTTCGGTCCTCATGGCCGTGCTCGCCGCCGTCGTGTCCTCCGCGATCCCGGCCGCCGCGGACGTCGCCGCTTCCGCCGGGGTGACGGGCAAGTGGACGGCGCAGGTGCCCGGCCGCGACGGGCAGACGCGGGAAGTCACCTTCAACCTCAAGGCGGCCGGCGAGAAGCTCACCGGCACCATGTCGGGGCGTCAGGGCGACGTGGAGATCACGGACGGCAAGGTGAAGGGCGACGAGGTCTCGTTCGACGTGACCATGAACATGCAGGGCAATGCCATGAAGATGACGTACAAGGGCAAGGTCGCGGGAGACGAGATCAAGTTCACCCGTCATCGCGAGGGCTCCGACCGCACGTCCGAGTTCACGGCGCACCGGGCGAAGTAGCGGAGGCGGTTGACGCTCGCCCCGACGTATGGGAGCGTCACTCCGAATGGCCAGCCCGAAGCCGATCGCCCGCGAGGGTGTCGCGCCCGCCTCCATCCGCAGCGTCATCCTGGCCTCGAGCCTGGGCACGCTCTTCGAGTGGTACGACTTCTACCTCTACGGCACGCTCGCCGTGTTCTTCGGCCAGCTCTTCTTTCCCCCCGGCAACGACCGCGCCGCGCTCCTGGCCAGCCTGGCCACCTTCGGTGCCGGGTTCGGAGTGCGGCCGCTGGGCGCGATCGTGTTCGGACGCGTGGGCGATCTCGTCGGACGCAAGTACACCTTCGTCATCACGATGGTGACGATGGGGCTCTCGACGGCGTTCATCGGCTTCCTGCCCACCTACGCGCAGGTGGGGCTTCTCGCCCCCGCGATCCTGGTGAGCCTGCGCCTCCTCCAGGGCCTGGCCCTGGGCGGTGAGTACGGCGGCGCCGCCACCTACGTCGCCGAGCACGTGCCCGACAGCCGCCGCGGCTACTACACGAGCTTCATCCAGACCACGGCCACCCTCGGCTTCTTCGTGTCGCTCGGCGTGATCGCCGCCTGCCGCTACTGGTACGGTCCCGAGCGTTTCAAGGCCTTCGGCTGGCGCGTCCCCTTCCTGCTCTCGTTCGTGCTGCTGGGCGTGTCCCTCTACATCCGGCTGCGCATGAGCGAGTCCCCCTTGTTCACACGCCTCCGGTCCGAGGGCCGCGTGTCGAAGAACCCGCTGAAGGAGAGCTTCGGCAATCCCACGAACCTCCGGTACGTGCTCCTCGCGCTGTTCGGGGCGACGGCGGGCCAGGGCGTCGTGTGGTACACGGGACAGTTCTACGCCCTCACCTTCCTGCAGAAGCCGCTGAACCTGGATTGGCGCCTGGCCTACGCGCTGGTGGCGGCGGCGCTCTTCCTGGGGACGCCGCTCTTCGTCGTGTTCGGGTCCCTCTCCGACCGCATCGGCCGCAAGCGGATCATGCTCGCCGGATGCCTGCTCGCCGCGCTCACCTACGTCCCGATCTACCAGGCCATGAAGGCGCTCGCGAACCCGACCATGGCGCCCAGCGTCACCCGCCTCTCCCCGGCCAGCGCGGCGGGCCTCGTCGCGCTCCTCTTCATCCAGATGGCCTACGTGACCATGGTCTACGGCCCGATCGCCGCCTATCTGGTCGAGCTGTTCCCGACCTCCATCCGCTACACGTCGATGTCGCTGCCCTACCACCTGGGGAACGGCTGGTTCGGGGGGTTCCTGCCCCTGATCGCGACCGCGGTCACCACTTCGGCCTGGGCGCGCGCGACGTTTGGAGAAGGCGCGATCTTCGCCGGGCTCATCTACCCGATCGCGGTCTGCCTCATGACCGTGGCCATCGGCGGCCTCTTCGTCCGCGAGACGAAGGACCACCGCATCGACACCCCCATACGGGAGCGGGCCGCGTCCTGACGCCTCGCTAGACTCGCGTGCCACTGGTCGGGCGGAGGGCCCGCGTGCGCCCCATCATTGGATCTCCGCCTCCGGCAGGCCTATCCTCTCGCCTTCAGAGGAGGGCCCCTTGAAACGATCGCTTCCCCCCGCCTTCGTTGCCGTCCTCCTGCTCGCCGGCTGCCAGAGCGGGCGTCCCAAGACCGGGTCCGCCGTTCCCGCGGGCCCCGACCCGCTGCGTCCGTACGTGGGCGACGTGCGCGTGCTGCGCGCGAAGGCCGACGAGAAAAGCGTCACCGTGGGCGCGAAGCAGCGGCTCAGCGGCGAGTGCGACATGGCCGTGCGCGTGCGTGGTGCCGGATTCCAGAAGGGCGGGGCGCTCTTCACGCTCGAGACCATCGGCCGTCCCGCGGTCGGGGGGCGCGAGCCGCGCTGCCGCTCCATCCAGCCCACCGTGCAGCTCCTCTTCGCCGGCCTGTCGGCCGCGGCGAGCGACCTTCGCACGCGCGTGGACGCCGTGCTCATGACGCCGGAGGCGTACCTCGTGTCCAAGGGCGTGGCCTTCGACCACGCGACGGCGGAGACGCCGAAGGAGATCGCCAGTCCGGACGTGCTGGCCCGGGCGCCGGAGGCCGTGCTGGGGCGGAAGGTGAAGACCTGGCCCAAGCTCCTCCTCTCCGTGAGCCCGTACGTCCGCGCCCCCTCGGGCCGCATCCGTCAGGAGAGCGAAGTGGAGTTCGACGCCGTGGTCGGGACGGACGGCCGCGTGCACGACCCGCTCCTCAAGACGACCCTGAGCCAGGCCCACCAGGACGTCGTCTTGAGCGCGCTATCGCGCTGGCGCTACGAGCCCGCGCGCACCGCCGACGCGCCCGTGGCCGCGCGCATCAGCTCGCGGCTGAACCTGCGGCTCTACTGATCGCGACGCCTCCTCGCCGGTGACCCGGCCAAGGGAATAGAATCCGGAGACCGCTCGCTCCGGGCGGGAACCGGAATCACTCGAACTCTATCGCGAGGAGAACATGAGCCGAGAAGCCGTCGCCCGCGCCCTCGTCCGTCTGGCCGTCCTCATGGCCGTCACCGCGACCGTCCTCCCCGCCGCCGAGGTCAAGGGCGCGGGCGAATGGCGGCCGCTCTTCGACGGAAAGACCACGGCCGGATGGCGCGGATACAAGACGCAGGACGTCCCCGCGGGCTGGGCGGTCGTGGACGGCGTGCTGGTCAAGGAAGGCAAGAGCACCGACCTCGTCACCAAGGACCAGTAT
>DASTLK010000184.1:0-4258 GCA_035715025.1 Vicinamibacteria bacterium | reverse complement strand
GCCGTCTCCGACCTGGACCGCCGGGACCGAGTAGCGCTTGGCGAGTGGCGGGCAGCCCGAGCCCTCCGCCGGCGCCACGTCGATCGCCACCGAGCCCGTCCACTGCGGCCCCTCGTGGCGCAGCTCGAGGCGCACGGCCGGCGGGTCGTCCGCCCCCTCGTAGCGGCAGGAGAAGCCTGGCCAGTCGTTGGTCAGGGTCGCGCGGCCCGACCAGGCGCCCGCCAGGTCGGGCGCGGGTGGCTGCGCGCGCAGCACGGCATCGCCGGAGAGCGCGCCGACCAGGACGAGGACGAAGACGGAGGCGAGACGGGCGTTCGAGGACATTCCGGAGTGTCGGCGGACCGGGGATCGTATCACGGGAAGGTCTTCTTCACCCCGTCGATGCGTGCGTTGTTCTCCTCGTACGACAAAGGGCCGCTGCGGTCCGCGGGAGGATAGACGTGACGGCGGTAGACCGGGTAGGCCTCGGTGCGCAGGTGGGACAGCATGTGATGGCCGCGTCTCACCGAACGCTCGTGGCGCAGGGCCGTGATGTCGACCGGGGCGACCACGATGCGCTCGCCGGGGCCCGCCGAGGCCTGGGCCAGGATCCGCCCGTCGAAGTCCACCACCATGCTGCCGCCCGGCCAGGAATAGGGCGGGTAGCGACGCAGGGCGGCCCCCTGGTTCGCGGCCACCACGAAGGCGATGTTCTCGAGCGCCCGACAGCGGTTCACGATCGTCCACCAATCCATGGGCTCGGTGGCGCCCCACGGGTCCATGTAGGCGGAGACGCGCACGAGCACCTCGGCCCCGTTGGCCGCGAGCTGCCGCAGGGCCTCCGGAAAGATCCAGTCGTAGCAGATCGCGCAGCCGATCTTCCCGATGGGAGTGTCCGCCACCGGGAAGAGCGGCTCCGCGTAGCCCGGCACGTCGTGGGGGCTCGCGTGCACCTCGTAGGGGATCCACGGGTTCACCTTGCGGTATTTGTAGAGGATCCCCTCGGGGCCGATGAGACAGGTCGCGTTGAAGACGACCTCCGGGTGCTTCGGATCCGCCTCGATCATCGATCCGCTCTGGACGTAGATCCCGTGCTCCTTCGCCTTCGCGTGGAGCCGGTCGCTGTGCTCGTTGGGGATGGGGACGGCGAGCTTGTCCCGGAGCTCGCGGACCGTCGGGTAGACCGGGGCCGCGTGGGCGAACTCGGGGAAGACCACGAGGCGCACGGGGAGGAACGGCGCCGCTCCCGCCATCGCCGAATCGATCATCGAGAGCATGCGGTCGGTGTTGGCCCGCATCCCGAGACGGTCGATGGGGTTCGGAAGGTCGGTTTGGCAGGCGGCGGCGGCGTAGCGGATCGGGTCCATCGCTAGTGGCCTGTCTCCGAATCGGCATCGAGGAGGCGCCCTCGTCCCGCCACCAGCTCGATCGGGTAGAGCGGCCGCGCCACCGCGCGCGTGTTGAACGCCTCCGCCCGCGCGGCCGCGTGGCGCACCCGCGCCGGGGCCTCCCCCGGCGCGTACGGGTAGTGCGTCATTCCGTGGAAGGGCAGCGGCAGCACCACGTCGGGGCTGGCCGAGTTCACGTCCATCTCCTTGCTGAAGCCGTCGCCGTGCAGGAGGAACGTGCGCGTCCAGCCCTTCGGCAGCGGCGGCAGGGCCCGCGCGTCGAACGACAGAACGACCACGTCGCCCGGCTTCGAAACCACGAACACGTCGTCGGTCGCGGCCAGCAGCGCGCGCACGTCGCCGGTGCGGGTGTAGCGGCCGGGCGCCGTCTTCCAGGGCGACACCGTGGAGACCCGCGCGAAGTCGTAGCCCCAGGGCTCCCGGCCGTCGGGCGTGAGCTCGGCCGAGAATCCGCGCTCCGCGAGGTCCGCGCTCACCGGATCGAGGCGGGCGATCCGTTCGCGCACGTCGCGGCCCGCGTCGTCGGTCGCCACGGGCGGGGCCGCCGCGTCCCTGACCGCGAAGAGCCGATACGGCTTCGGCGGCTCCGTCATGCCCTCGTTCGGGAAGACCTGGACGTCCGCGGGATGCGCGACGGCCAGGAGGCGCAGCCGGTCGAGGTAGAGCACCTCCTCCAGCTCGTTCGTCACCCGGAGCTCGTACCGTCCGTCCCTCTCCCGGAGCTGGTCGCCACGTATCCGGGTGTACTCCTCGGGATTCGGATGGTTCCGCTGCCCCGGCGCCTCCCAGTAGCCCATCTCCCCGCCGCCCAGGAAGTCGGTCACGAACGCGAAGCGCTCGCCGTTCCAGGCGTAGAGGTAGGGACACGACGAGGGCTTGCGGTCCAGCTCCGTCACCTCGAGAACGGTGCGCGTACTCGCACCCGCGGCCGCCGGGGGGGGGAACTCCGTCTCGGTCTGGACGATCCCCGAGACCCAGACCACGCGCAGCGCGTCGGGAGCGGCCCGTTGGCCGAGGCCGAACAGCACGTCGGCCGGGGCCACGGCGGGAGTCGTGGCGGCGGTCTCGATCTTCTGTCGCAGGCTCCCCGCGCGGATGTCGACCTTGGCCCCCACTCCGTTCTTGTTCGTGACGCGGCCGGCCAGGCGCACCGGGAACGAGCGGTTCTTGTTGCCGCCGTCGTTGCGCAGATAGCGGAGCGCCGCCGCGGTCTCCACGAGCGCGTCCTCGTCGCCGTCGCCGTCGAGGTCGGCGATCCCGAGCGCGGCCCCGTCGAGAGGAGCGTCCCGCAGGTTCCCGGGCACCGCCGCCATGCTCACGTCCGCGAACGTGCCCCCGAGGTTGCGATACACGCGCAGGCCGGAGCGGGTCGCGGCCACGAGGTCGAGCAGACCGTCCGCGTCGTAGTCCACGAACTGCGCGGCGCTCGTCCCCGCCGTCCCCTGGGGCGCCGGCTGCAGCTTGAAGCCGATCCGGCCGTCGCTCAGGGCCAGGAGCGAAGGGCCGGTGGCGGTGCCCAGGAAGAAGTCGGTGAAGCCGTCCTTGTTCACGTCGGCCGCGGCCAGGCTCAGGAACGGTCCGCGCGCCGTGAGCCCCACGTCGGCCGCCACGTCCGCGAACGAGCCGTCACGGAGGTTCTTGAAGAGGGCCGGCGGGGCGTCGTAGCGGAGGACGAGCAGGTCGACGTCACGGCGGTTGTCGAAGTCGGTGGGCGCGACCGCAATCGCGTGACCCGGGGCGCCCACCTTCGCGCGGGCCGTGATGTCGGTGAACGTTCCGTTGCCGTTGTTCTGGAGGAGCAGGCTGGGAGCGGGGGCGAAGTCGGTGGGGAAGGTTTGGGGCCGGCCCGTGTCCCGGGTGGCCGCGAGGTCCGCCAGGCCGGCCACGAATATGTCCAGGTCGCCATCGTGGTCGATGTCGACGAAGGCCGCGGAGAGCGTGACGTAGGGATAGGCCGGAAGCTGCGCGCTCGCGGTGACGTCCTTGAAGCGGCCGGCGCCCTCGTTGTGGAAGAGGGCGAGGGCCCCGGGCTTCAGCACCAGCAGATCGGGCTTGCCGTCGTTGTCGTAGTCCCCCGCCACCACGGCCCGGGCCTCCACGCCCGCCAGGCCCGAGGCGGCGGTCGCGTCCGTGAGCCGGCCCTTGGCGTTCCGGAGCACCCGCAGCGCGCCACCGCGCACGTCGATCGCGCCCAGCGCACCGTCCCCGTCGAGGTCGACCAGGCTGAGGGCCGCCCGTCCACCGGCGCGGATGGCGGCCGGAACCTCCGCCGGCCTGAGGCTCCGGCCGAGCAGGGCGGGCGACGCCGCAGACGTTCTCGCCTCCGTCTCCGTCTCGTCCTCCGTGAACGTCACCGGCGGCGTCTTCGGATCGACGAGATCGGCCTCGGCGCCGGTCGAGGCCACGGCCTCCGCGTACCGTCCCTGTTCCATGTACGTCTGGCCGAAGCTCGTCTTGTACGCGCTTTCCCGCAGCTCCTGGAAGTGGGCCATCTGCGCCGCCCCCTCCTCTCGCTGACCGCCGCGCGTGAGGGCCACCCCGAGGTTGTAGGCGGCGCTCACGTTGTAGGGCTCGGCCGCCGCCGCGGTCCGGAAGACGGCCACCGCCTGCTCGAACTTCCGCTGCTGGAGGTACACCTGCCCGAGGACGAGGTTGGCCCCCAGGTCCTTCGGGTCCGCCTCGAGGACCGGCTTCAGGCTCGCCATCGCGTCGTCGCCCCGGTTGTCCATTCGGGCGATCAGGGCCAGCAGGTAACGGGGCTGCGGCGCGTCCGGCGCGAGCGCCGCCGCCTCCTCGGCCTCTTTCCTCGCGGCGGGGACGTCCGGGACATAGAAGAGTGCTATGGCCAGGTTGATCTTCGCCATCACGAG
>DASTLK010000183.1:0-4440 GCA_035715025.1 Vicinamibacteria bacterium | reverse complement strand
AGGAGGGCCTGCACCATCTCCCAGGTGGGCGGCTGTTCCGTGATCCCACGCTCGGGGTCCGTGGACCAGACGATCACCATCCGGTCCACGTCCTTGAACCCGAGCCGGTAGTGAGCCACCTTGCTCATCACGCTGTACATGGTCGTGGTTGCGCCGACGCCGAGGCCGAGGGAGAGGCCGGCCACGACGACCAGCGTCGGGGGGCGTCTCCAGAGCCGGAGCGCGAAACGCAGGTCGGTGAGCACACTCATGGGTGACCTCCAGCGCGGGCTGTCGATAAGACGCGCGCCCGCACCCTACGGTTCCAGGAAATCGGCGCTAGGCGGTCAGGGCTGAAACCGCCAAGGTCTTGACGCCTCGCGCCGCCGGTTGCGACACTTCGCGATCGCAGCACGAGGAGGTACGCAATGACGAGGATGATGGCCACGGCAGCGACGGTCGCGGTGGCCGCCGCGTTCGGGATGGTGACCGCCGCCGCGGCCGCGGACGAGCCCAAGGTGACGCCGCTGATGACGCAGGAGCTCGTCGGGGTACCCGGCAAGGAGGCGACGATGATCACGGTGGAGTATGCGCCGGGCTGGAGCTCCGCCGAGCATCGGCACGATGCCCACACGTTCGTCTACGTGTTGGAGGGGTCGGTGGTGATGCAAGTCCGGGGCGGGAAGGAAGTGACCCTGGGTCCGGGCCAGACGTTCTACGAGTCTCCCGACGACGTGCACTCGGTGTCCCGCAACGCCAGCACGACGAAGCCGGCCCGGTTCCTCGTGTTCTTCGTGAAGGACAAGGACAAGCCGCTCAGCACGCCGGCCAGGTGAAGGTCACTCCCAGTTGAGGAGGACGCGCCCGGAGTTCCCACTGTATGCTACGCGCCCCGGCAGGGCGGCCGCTGGGTCAGGGGAGCGAGCGTGATCCAGAGGTCGATCGTTGCCGCGATACTGAACCTGACGGTGATGGCGATGGTCGAACCACCGGCGGTCAAGGCGGCGGACACCGAGCTCGTCTCGTTGTTCCGAGAGTGGCGATCCTTCCAGAAGCCACCGCGGCGAGACGGCGTGCCGGACTACACCGAGGCCGCCATGGCCGCGCAGCGGCGCGCGCTGGCGTCCTACCAGCATCGCCTGGCCGCCCTGGACCCGAGCGGCTGGCCGATCGCCCAGCAGGTCGACTACCACCTCGTGCGCGCGGAGATGAACGGGCTCGACTTCGACCACCGCGTGCTGAGGCCGTGGGCCAACAACCCGGCCTTCTACGTGACCGTCTTCACCTCGGAGAGTGATCAGCCCGCGCGCGAGGGACCGCACGCCGACGCCGCGGTCGAGGTCTGGACCTCGACCTTCCCGCTCACGGACGAGCAGTCACGGCGCCTGGACGTCGGCGTTCGCGCGATTCCCGCTCTGCTCCAGCAGGCTCGGGCCAACCTCGTCGGGAAGGGCAAGGACCTGTGGGCCTTCGGCGCGCAGGCGGTGCGGCAGCAGAGCGCCGACCTGGCCGCGCTGGCCGCGAAGGTCAAGGACGCTCCCGGCGGCCTGGCCGCCGACGTACAGCGCGCGCGGGAGGCGACGGATGCCTTCGCGGCCTGGCTCGGCGAGCAGGCGCCCTCGCGGACCGGCTCCTCCGGAGTGGGCATCGCCAACTACGACTGGTACCTCCGGAACGTGCAGCTCGCTCCGTACACCTGGAGCCAGGAAGTCACGATCATGGAGCGCGAGCTCGCGCGTGCCCACGCCCTCCTCGCCCTCGAGGAGCAGCGCAATTCCGGGCTGCCGCCCCAGGTGCCGATCGCGAGCGCGGAGGAGCACGCGCGCCGCTTCGAGTCGGCGGTCACCGAGTACATGGCCTTCCTCAAGGGCCGCGACATCCTCACCGTGCGCGACGACATGGAGCCTGCCCTGCGCGGCTCCATCGGCCCGTTCGTCCCGGGCCCGCGCGAGTTCTTCACCGAGGTGGACTATCGCGACCCCGAGGTGATGCGCACACACGGCTACCACTGGTTCGACAAGGCGCGGATGGCGCACGACCCGCACGCGAGTCCCGTGCGGCGGGAAGCGCTCCTCTACAACATCTTCGACACCCGGACCGAGGGCCATGCCACCGGCTGGGAGGAGATGATGATGCAGGCGGGAATGCTCGACTCCCGCCCGCGCTCGCGCGAGCTCGTGTACGTCCTGCTGGCCGAGCGGGCGGCGCGCGCGCTGGGGGACCTCAGGATGCACAGCAACGAGATGACGCTGGAGCAGGCCGCGGCTTTCGCTTCCGCGAACACGCCGCGGGGCTGGCTGAGCCTGCAAGGCGCGCTCGTCCGCGACGAGCAGTTCCTGTACCTGCAGCAGCCGGCCTACGGCACCAGCTACGTGATCGGCAAGATCGAGATCGAGAAGCTGCTCGCGGAGCGCAAGCGGCAGCAGGGTGAGGGCTTCCGGATGAGGGCCTTCATGGACGAGTTCAACGCCGTCGGCCTGATCCCGGCGTCGCTGATCCGCTGGGAGCTGACCGGCCACATGCCGGATGATGTCCGGCGCATGCTGGCCCAAGCGGAGCGTTCACCGGCCTCCTGAGCGCCCCCCGCGATCGTCACTCCCAGTTGAGGAGGACGCGCCCGGAGTTCCCGCTGTCCATCACCTCGAAGGCGCGCTCGAACTCCGCGTAGGAGAACCGGTGTGTGATCACGGGCTTGATGTCGAGGCCGCTGTGGAGCATCACCGTCATCTTGTACCAGGTCTCGTACATCTCGCGCCCGTAGATGCCCTTGATCGTGAGCATGCTGAAGATGACGATGTTCCAGTCGATGGCGACCTCGCGCGAGGGGATTCCCAGCATGGCGATCTTGGCGCCGTGCGCCATGTTCGCGAGCATGTCGCGGAAGGCCTGGCCGCTGCCCGACATCTCCATGCCGACGTCGAAGCCCTCCGTCATCCCGAGCTGGCGCTGGACCTCGGCCAGGCTCGTATCGCGGGGATCGACGGCCAGGGTGACGCCCATCTTCCGTGCCAGCTCGAGCCGGTCCGGGTTGAGGTCGGTGATCACGACGTGGCGCGCCGCGGCATGGCGCGCCACCGCCGCCGCCATGATGCCGATGGGCCCGGCGCCGGTGACGAGGACGTCCTCGCCGAGGACGGGGAAGGAGAGCGCAGTGTGCACGGCGTTGCCGAAGGGATCGAAGATGGCGGCCACATCCTCGTCGATCCCCTCGGCGTGCACCCAGACGTTGGTCATGGGCAGGACGATGTACTCGGCGAACGCGCCCGCGCGGTTGACGCCGACGCCCTGGGTATCCGCACAGAGGTGCCGCCGGCCGGCCAGGCAGTTGCGGCACCGCCCGCACACGACGTGGCCCTCGCCGCTCACGATCAGTCCGGGCTGGAAGTCGACCACGTTGGAGCCGACCTCGACGATCTCGCCCACGAACTCGTGGCCGATCACCAGGGGCACGGGAATGGTCTTGGCCGCCCACTCGTCCCACTTGTAGATGTGCAGGTCGGTGCCGCAGATCCCCGTCCGGTGGACGCGGATGAGCACGTCGTTGAGGCCGGGCTTCGGCTCGGGGACGTCGGTGAGCCACAGCCCGCGTTCGGCCCGGCTCTTCACCAGCGCTTTCATGGGGCTAGCACTCCGGAAGGTTGACGCTGACGTCCAGCGGCCCCTCGACGACGTCGAGGGCGAGACCGCCGCGGGCCGTCTCCTTGTATTTGTCCTTCATATCGGCGCCGGTGTCGCGCATGGTGCGGATGACCTTGTCGAGCGACACGAAGTGCTCGCCGCTGCCTTGCAGGGCCATGCGCGCGGCGTTGATGGCCTTGATGGAGGCCATCGCGTTCCGCTCGATGCACGGAATCTGGACGAGGCCCCCGATGGGGTCGCAGGTCAGGCCGAGGTTGTGCTCCATGGCGATCTCCGCCGCGTTTTCGGCCTGTGGGGGAGTGCCGCCCATCACTTCCGCCAGCGCGCCCGCCGCCATGGAGCAGGCCGAGCCGACTTCGCCCTGGCAACCGACCTCCGCCCCGCTGATGGACGCGTTCTCTTTGTATAAGGCACCGATGGCCCCGGCAGTGAGCAGGAATCGGACCACGCCGTCATCGCTGGCGTCGGGGACGTAGCGCACGTAGTAGTGGAGGACGGCCGGGATGATGCCGGCGGCGCCGTTGGTGGGAGCGGTGACGATGCGACCGCCCGCGGCGTTCTCCTCGTTCACGGCCAGGGCGAAGAGGTTCACCCAGTCCATGACCGCGAGCGGATCGCCGGCCGAGGCCTCCTCGCTCTCGGCCAGCCGGTGGTGCATCTCGGACGCGCGGCGCTTCACACCGAGGCCGGGGAGGACGCCGGGGGTGGCGATCCCGCGCCTCACGCAGTCCTGCATGACGCCCCAGATCCGCAGGAGCCCGGCCCGGATGTCCGCCTCGGGGCGGACCGTCTTTTCGTTCGCGAGCATGACGTCGCTGATCG
>DASTLK010000182.1:0-6732 GCA_035715025.1 Vicinamibacteria bacterium | reverse complement strand
TCCGATCACGCTGGACCTGGGCGCCTGGTACGCGCCTCGGGCTTTGCCCGTCGTGGTGACCCTGGCCGCGCTCGGCGCCTACGGGTTCCGCACCTCCCTGGGCGGCAAGCCCCTCTTCGGGTCGTCACTGCTGGACGACTGACCGACCCTTGCCCTGTCCCGTGCGCCGCATTGGACGCGACTCACGCTATCCTCCGTGCCGTGACGGACGCGTCTCCCTGGTCCTATCTCCTGCTCGCGACCGTGGGCTTCGTCGCTTCCGTGCTGAACGTCGTCGCCGCCGGCGGCTCGTTCCTGACCCTGCCCGTGCTCATCTTGATGGGCGCGCCTTCCGTCGAGGCCAACGGCACCAATCGTCTGGGCGTGATCGCGCAGAACGCGAGCGCGGTCTGGGGATTCCACCGCCATGGCGTGCTCGACTGGCCGTGGGCGCTGCGGGCGAGCATGCCCGCGGTGGCGGGCGCGCTCGTCGGCGCCTGGCTCGCGCTCGACGTGGACGACCGCGCGTTTCGCCGCATCCTGGCCGTGCTCATGGTCCTGGTGACGCTCTGGACGCTCGTCGATCCGCGGCACAAGCTCCGGGCCACGGTCGTGCGTTCGCCCTTCTCGCCGGGCGTCGCCGTCAGCCTCTTCCTGACCGGCGTCTACGGCGGCTTCGTCCAGGCGGGAGTGGGCTTCCTGCTCGTCGCGGTGACGACCCTGTCCGGCGTGGACCTCCTGCGCGGCACCGCCATCAAGGTGTTCACGATCGGCGCGCTCACGATCGCGGCCGCCTTCGTCTTCGCCTGGCACGGCCACGTCGATTGGCCGTCGGGGATGGCGCTGGCCGCGGGCAGTCTGGCCGGAGGGGCGGCGGGCGTGCGTCTCGCGATCCTCAAGGGCAGCGCCTGGCTGCGTCACGTGGTAACGGGGACGATCGTCGTCTTCGCGGTGCTACTCTGGGTCTCGTGACCCCGCCTCGCTGACCGTGCCCTTCATCTACATGCTTCGGTGCCGTGACGGGTCCCTCTACACCGGCATCGCCAAGGACCTCGCGCAGCGCCTGGAAAGGCACCAGCTGGGCAAGGCGTCCAAGTACACGCGCTCCCGGCGGCCCGTCGTCCTGGTGTGGAAGCGGCGGCTGATGTCGTGGAGCCGCGCGCTCAAGGAAGAGCTCCGCGTGAAGGCGCTCACGCGCGCGCAGAAGGAGGCGCTCCTGGCCCGGGTGCCGCCGCGAAGGCGGAGGCGCCACGCGTGAGCCCGCCATGGTGAAGGGACCGCTCCTCCTCAGTTGCGAAGGCATCACCAAGGCCTACGGCAGCCGCCCTCTCTTCGATGGCCTGTCGCTGGGCCTTTTCGAAGGGGATCGCGTCGGGCTCATCGGGCCGAACGGCTCCGGCAAGTCGACCCTTCTCAAGATCCTGGCCGGGCTGGAGACGCCGGACTCGGGGACCCGATCGCTGCGCCGCCAGGTCCGGGTCGGCTACGTCCCGCAGGACCCCGTGTTTCCCGAGGCGCAGACCGTCGCGAGCGTGGTGGCGGCGGCCGGCGCCGACGACCCGCACGAAGCGGCGGGCCTCATCGCCATGACCCTGGGTCGCGCGGGGTTCGCGGACGTCGAGCAGGACGTGAGAGCGCTGTCGGGTGGTTGGAAGAAGCGCCTGGCCATCGTGAGGGAGCTGGTGCGCGCGCCGGACATCCTCCTCATGGACGAGCCCACGAACCATCTCGACGTGGAAGGCATCCTCTGGCTGGAGGGCGTGCTGCAGACGCACCCCCGCGCGTACGCGGTGGTGAGCCACGACCGCTACTTCCTCGAGAACGTCGCCGCGCGCATGCTCGAGCTGAGCCGCGCCTACGCCGGCGGCCTCCTGGAAGCGGAGGGCAACTACAGCGCCTTCCTCGAGAAGCGCGACGAGATCCTCCGCAGCGAGGCCGCCTACCAGGAGTCGCTGGCCAACATCGTGCACCGCGAGGTCGAGTGGCTGCGCCGCAAGGCGCGGGCCCGCACGACCAAGGCCCAGGCGCGCGTGAAGGAAGCGCACCGCAAGATCGACGAGCTGGCGGAGGCGCGCTCGCGCAATACCGAGGCCCGCGCTTCGGCGGGAATCGAGCTCTCCGCGTCCGGACGGCGCACGCGGCGGCTCCTGGCCGCGCGCGGCCTGGGGAAGGAGCTCGGCGGCAAGACCATCGTGCGCGAGCTCGACCTCGTCCTCACCCCGGGGACGCGGCTCGGTCTCCTGGGTCCCAACGGCAGCGGGAAGACGACGCTCCTGAAGATGCTCGCGGGCACGCTCGCCCCGGACGCGGGCCAGATCGAGCGCGCGGACAACCTGAAGGTCGTCGTGTTCGAGCAGGAGCGCGACACCCTCGATCCCGCGCTGAGCCTCAAGCGCGCGCTCGCGCCCGAAGGCGACGCCATCGTCTACCAGGGGCGGCAGGTGCACGTGGCGGGCTGGGCCAAGCGCTTCCTCTTCCGGCCCGAGCAGCTCGAGACGCCGGTGAGCCGCCTCTCGGGTGGCGAGAAGGCGCGCATCCTGATCGCGCGTCTCATGCTGCAGCCGGCGGACCTGCTCATCCTCGACGAGCCGACCAACGACCTCGACATTCCAACCCTCGAGGTGCTCGAGGACACCCTGGTCGAATTCGCGGGCGCGCTCGTCCTCGTCACCCACGACCGGTTGCTCCTCGACCGCGTCTCCACGTCCATCCTCGCCCTCGGAGAGGCGGATGGACGGGCGGGCCTCTACGCCGACTACACGCAGTGGGAGAACGAGCGCGCCGCCTCCGCGCCGGCCTCCCGCCGCGCGTCGGCCAAGGCCGCGCCGGCGGCGCGGCCGGCCGCGCGCGAGAAGCTCTCCTATCGCGAGAAGCGCGAGTGGGAGCAGATGGAGGCCACGATCCTCGCCGCGGAAGAACGGTTGGCCGCCCGCCAGCGCGCCGCCGCCGATCCCACGATCGCGTCCGATGCGGCCGCGGTGCACGCGCGCTACACGGAGCTGGAGGCGGCGCAGGCGGAGGTCGACCGGCTCTACGCGCGCTGGGCGGAGCTGGAGGCGAAGGCCGAGGCCGCCCGTTCCTAGCCGCCCGTCGAGCGCGCCACCGACATCGCGCTACAATTCCGCCTGTCTCCCTCGAGCGCGTGGACGTTCAAAGCCGGGATCTCCCTCCCGCGTGTTGGAGAGCCTCGCCTGGGAGTGGTGCTCCTTTGAATGAATGACCGAATGGAGAAGGGGACGCGGATCGCGGGGCGGCTGCCGGCCGGCGTCCGGATCCGCGACCTGGCCTGCCTCACGCACGATCGGGGAAGCCTGACCGAGATCTACCGCCAGGATTGGTGGCCACACGGAGCCGCGTGCCAATGGAATCTCGTCACCTCGCCCGCCGGCGTCCTGCGGGGCATCCACGTCCACACCAATGGCTCGGAGTACTACGCCCTGGTCAGCGGGCGTGCCCTGGTCGGATACCAGGACATTCGGCCCGGCTCGCCGACTCTCGGCCAGGCCGCGCTCATCGAAGTCGGTGGCGCGGGCCCCGTTTCCATCGTCGCCCCGCCCGGACTCGCCCATGGCGTTTACGGGTTGGAAGCATTCACCCTTCTCGTGGGCACGACCGCCATGTGGGACCCCGCCTCCGAGCTGGGGTGCCACTGGAAGGACCCGGGCCTCGAGATTCCCTGGCCCTTCGAGACCGCCTTCGTTTCGAGTCACGACGCGTCCCTCGGAGGCTTGCGGGGTCTGCTGTCCTCCGCTCCGCAGTACGATGCCGCTGGACGACAGGGTTAGGGCGTCGGCCGTGGCCATTCGCCAGGCCATCCTCAGGGCATCCAGGCGCGCGAATCGAGGTCACATCGGGTCGGCCCTGTCCGTGGCCGACCTGGTGGCCGGCATCGTCCATGCCCTCGATCTCGGCCGTCGCCCGGAAGAGGATCGCGACCGGTTCGTCCTCTCGAAGGGCCACGCCGCGCTCGCGTACTACGCCGGTCTCCAGCAGGTCGGCATTCTCGGCTCCAGCGCTCTCGACGAGTTCTGCGCGGACGGGAGCCGGCTCGCCACCCATCCCGACCGTGGTGTCCCCGGGGTCAGCTTCTCCACGGGGTCGCTCGGGCTGGGCGTCTCCTATTCCGTCGGGTCCGCTCTCGCGGCACGGCTCAGGGGATCGAGCCGAAGGACGGTCGCGCTCATGTCCGACGCGGAGCTGAACTGCGGGCTGACCTGGGAAGCGCTCATGTTCGCCGCTCACCACCGCCTCCATCGGTTCCAGATCGTGATCGATCTCAACGGGTCCCAGGCCTTCGGAGCGACGAGCGATGTTCTCGACCTCCGGCCGATCGCGGCTCGACTGGAAGCGTTCGGGTTCCGGGTCGACGAAATCGACGGGCACGACCCGCGGCAGATCCGAGAAGCGCTGGAGATGCCTGCGGACGGGGATCGCCGCCCGCGGGCCACCGTGGCGTCCACGAAGCTCGGCCACGGAGTCTCCTTCATGGAAGGGCGGCTGGAATGGCACTACCGTCCGATGACGGATGACCAGTATCACCAGGCGATGCTCGAAGTCGGCCCCTCGTGCGACGAGCGCTCGTCGACGCGCTGATCGAGCTGGCTGCGCGCGATGAGCGCGTGGTCCTGCTCACCGCAGACCTCGGCTTCGCCTTCCTGGAGGCGTTTCGCGACCGGTTTCCGACGAGGTTCTTCAACGTCGGCGTCGCGGAGGACAACCTCATCGGCCTGGCCACCGGTCTGGGCGCGGACGGCTTCGTGCCCTTCGCCTACACGATGGCCGCCTTCGCGCTGCCGCGGGCGTTCGAGATCGTCCGCAACGGTCCGGTGGCCCATCGATTGCCGGTCCGGATCGTCGGCGTGGGAGGAGGCTTCGACTACGGCACGGACGGCCCGTCCCACTACGCGCTCGACGACCTTGCTCTCGCGCGGGCCCTGGGAGAGATCGACGTCTTCGTTCCCGCGGACGCGATTCAGGCTCGGGACGCGGTCCAGGCCATGTCCGGCTGCGCGGGCCCCGTGTACCTTCGCTTGGGGACCGAGCTGCGGGGGGTACTCCCGATTCCCGCCCGCGCGTTCGAACCCGGCCGCATCCGCACGCTGAAGGAAGGCGGACCCCGAAGCGACGTGTGTCTCCTCGCCCTGGGGCCGACGGCTTTCGATGCGCTGGAGGCCGCGCCCCTGCTGGAAGCCGCGGGGATCGTCACCACCGTCGTGGCCGTGTCCAGCCTCCGACCCCTGCTCGTGGAAGACATCATCCGCGTCGTTTCCGGCGCGCGGATGGTGGTCACGCTCGAGAATCACGCCGTCGAGGGGGGACTGGGTTCGCTGGTGGCCGAGGTCATGGCCGAAGCCCGACTCCGCCCGCGCCTCTGGCGCGCCGGTGTCACGACGCGGCGATTCGCCCCCGGACGCCCGTCGTACCTGCGCGCACAGCTCGGGCTCGACGCATCCTCCCTGGCTCGGCGCATTGGCGAGGCATTGCGAGAGCCGTGAGGCGCCTTTGTACCTACTTCGACGGACGCTACGCCCCGCGCGCGCTCTTGATGCTGCGGTCGCTTTGCGAGGTCGGGGAGGACGTGGAGGTGTGGGTTCTCGGACTGGACGAGAGGGCGCTGGCCCTGGCGCCGCACGCCCCGCCTCCGGTCCGCTTCGCCGCCCTCCCCGAGCTGCTGAGCGCCAATCCGGAGCTGGCGGCCGCGCACGCCTCCCCCGGGCCGGAGCGCGGCTGGCTGATGACCATCAAGCCCGCGTGGCTGGCTTTTGTCCTCGACCGAACGCCGATCGGAGAGCATCTCACCTACGTCGATGCCGACATGATGTTCCTCGAGTCCCCGGCCGCGGCCATCGACGAAGGCGCGCAGGCCTCCATTGTCCTCAGCCCGCAAAGGTTCACCGTCGGTCCGGCCCCGGAGCTCTTCTGGGGCCGCTTCAACGCCGGCTGGCTGGGACTGCGCCACGACGCCACCGCCCGGGCCTTTCTCGACGCGTGGCAACGGGACTGCATGGGGAGGATCTCCCCTCGGTACTCGAACCAGAAGTTCCTCGATCATGCCTCGAGCCTCTACCCGGATGTGTGCGTCCTCCGCCATCCCGGCGTGAACCTCGCGCACTGGAACGTGGGCGGCGTCACCCTCGCCGAGAGTGAGGGACGCGTCCTCGTCGACGGCCGTCCCCTGATCTCCTACCACATGGCCGGGCTCTTTCCGCTGGTCTTCGGCCGATGCGCGACCGGAGTCACGGGTCGCGTCCTTCGGGGCGTCCTGGCGGATCGAGTCTATGCTCCCTACTTGCGACGTCTGCGATCGATCGCGGAGGAGCTCGGCATGGCTCCCGTGGAAACGCTCGACCGCGTGAACTGGCCTGAACGCTTCAAGGACCGCTGGCTTCACCGCGTGGCGCTCGGGCTCGGATGGGTACGAGGGGACGCGGTGCGGTTCTGACCACGATGGCGCCAGCGGCCGCGAGTCCGTTGGCTCCGGCCTCGGATTCGGGCGTGCTCCATCGGAGCGCCCTGGTGCTGGCCTTGCAGATCGTCATCCAGGCCAGGGGCTTGATCCAGGTTCCTTTCTTGACCCGGGCCCTCACTGCAGACGAGCTGGGGTCGCTGACTCTCGCGATGTCGATGGCGGGGACGGCGAGCGTGCTGGCCCTCCTCGGGCTGCATACTGGCTTTTTCCTCAACCTGGTGCGGCTCGAAGCGGCGCGCTCGCGTGCGGCCGTGGTGTCGGTCTTTGCCTTCGCGATACCGCTC
>DASTLK010000181.1:0-2196 GCA_035715025.1 Vicinamibacteria bacterium | reverse complement strand
GCTACAAGAACGTCTTCGATGCCGACTTCCGCCTCGCGAACAACATCAAGATGGGCGGCCGCGCCACGCTGGGCATCACGGCCGACCTCTTCAACGCCTTCAACAGCGGGACGATCCTCGGACGGAATCGGCAGGCGAACTCCGGCGCGTTCGGATCGCCGACGGACGTGCTGGCTCCGCGGATCCTCCGTATCGGCGTTCGCTTCGGGTTCTAGGCGTTCGCAGCCGGCCGATTCGTGAACGGCCCCGGGGCCAACCCGGGGCCGTTCGTTTTTCCCGCCCTCCGCGCGCGACCCTCTAGAATGCGGGGGTGGCGCGCTCGAAGAAGCGGAGTCCGGCCCGTCCGCCCGCCGCGCGCGGGCGTTGGACGGCCCCCGCCGCCGTAATCCTCGCCGCCTTCGGCCTCGCCGGACTCGCCCTCGGGTGGTGGTGGACGCGGTCTCGCCCTCCGCGCCTCAACCTGCTCCTCGTCACCATCGACACCCTCCGCGCCGATCACGTCGGGGCCTACGGAGGGCGCGACGTCCAGACCCCGACCCTCGACGCCCTGGCCGGGCGCGGCGTGCGCTTCGAGCACGCGGAGACGCCGGTGCCCATCACCGGCCCCTCCCACGCCAGCATCCTCACCGGCCTCTATCCGCCCGTGCACGGTGTCCGCGACAACATCGTCTTCTCCCTCGACGGGCGTCACCGCACGCTGGCCACGCGGCTCAAGGCCGCGGGCTATCGCACCGCCGCCTTCGTGGGCGCCTACCCGGTGGCGGCGGCGTTCGGGTTCAAGCAGGGATTCGACTCCTTCAGCGAGAACTTCAAGGAGAGCGCCGTCCCCGGGGCGGGAGCGCAGCGGCCCGCGAACGACGTGGCGGACGACACGCTCTCCTGGCTGGCCCGGGCGGGTGAGGGGCCCTTCTTCGTCTGGATGCACCTCTACGATCCCCACGCCCCCTACGACCCTCCCGAGCCCTATCGCACCGCCTTCGCCGGCCGCCCTTACGACGGCGAGATCGCGTTCGCGGACGCGCAGCTCGGGCGTGTGCTCGGCTGGCTGCGCGCGGCGGGCCACGACGAGGACACCGTGGTGGCCGTCCTCTCCGACCACGGCGAGTCGCTGGGCGAGCACGGCGAGGTCACCCACGCCGTGCTCCTCTACGAGGCGACCCTGCACGTGCCGCTGCTGCTCGCGGGTCCGGGCCTGCCGCGCGGAACGGCCGTGGCCGGCCGCGTCACCACGATCGACGTCGCGCCGACCCTGCTGCGGCTCCTGGAAGTGGCCCCGGGACCGGAGATGATCGGCCGCGATCTGCGTCCCGCGCTGCGCGGCGAACGTCTTCCCCCCGAACCGCTGTACGCGGAGAGCCTGTTCGGCCGCCTCAACTGCCGTTGGTCGTCGCTGCGGGCCTGGACGTCGGAGGATTGGAAGCTCGTGCAGGGCAGCCGGACCGAGCTGTTCCATCTGACCGAGGATCCGGGTGAGACGCGCAACCGGGCGGAGGAGGAGGGCCCGCGCGTCGAGCGCATGCGCGCGGCCCTGCGGAGCGCGATGGCCCGGATGGCGCCGGCCGGGGACCAGGCCCGGACCGCCGCCATCACGCCCGAACAGGAAGCGATCCTCAAGAGCCTCGGCTACGTCGGCGGCTCCGGCGGCGCCGGCGACCTCGACGAGCCCGGGCTGCCCGATCCGCGCGATCGCGTGGCTCTCTTCGAGCGGATGCAGATCATCCTGAGGGCCCAGAACATCCCGCTCGCGCGCGCGGCCGCGGAGGCGGCGGCCGTCGCGGAAGAGGACCCCGGAAACCCGTTCGCGTTCACGACCGTCGCCTCCCTCGCCTACCGCGCGGGCCGGCTGGGCGAGGCCGCGCGGGCCTTCCATCGCGCGCTGGAGCTGGACCCGGCGCGTCCCGATGTGCGCCAGAACTACGGCAAGCTGCTGCGCGACATGGACCGGCTGGAGGACTCGGAGAAGGAGCTGCGCCTCGTCCTCGCGCAGACGGACGCCGGGGACGCGCGCGCGCGCTCGAGCCTGGCCGAGACGTTGATCCGGCTCGGCCAGACGGAGGAAGCGGGCCGGCTCGTCGGGGACGCGCTGGGCATCGAGCCCGGCGACCCCGAGGCGCTGGCCGCGCAGGGACGGCTCTTCGCGGCCCAGGGCAAGCTCGAGGACGCCGCCCGAAGCCTCGGCACGGCCGCGTCCAGCGG
>DASTLK010000180.1:0-1709 GCA_035715025.1 Vicinamibacteria bacterium | reverse complement strand
CTCGGCCTCGCCCATCGCCGCGGACGGACGCCTCTACGTCGCCGCCGAGACCGGCGAGGTGTACGTGCTGCGCGCGGGAGAACAGCAGGAGCTGCTGGCGAAGAACGAGATGGGCGAGGTGGTCATGGCCACCCCCGCGCTCTCTGACGGCCTTCTCGTCGTGCGGACGCTGGGACACGTGATCGGGATCGAAGACGCGGTCGTCGCGGGAGGAAGCAGCCAATAGGGTTGGGAGCAAGCGCGTCATCGTTCGGGCCGCTCGCCCAGAACGCAATGCGTATAGCGCATAGGTTTCGAGAGCGCAAAACATGTATCATGGAAACGGCGAGGTTGGGCCTCCCGTGAACCCAGGGGGATCCGGTTCAGGTCCGCAAGCGTTCCCTCCGCCTCGCTGGAGGTGCTGCGAGATAGACGAGGATGGCGACGCCTCAAGAGCTGCCGGTCGGCGATCCCGCGATGGGGTTGCCGCGCAACGGTCGCGACCCCGGTGGTCGACTAGCGGTCGTCGTATTCGCCATCGACAGTGCCTCGTGCGCGGTTCCGCTCGAGGCCACGGAGCGCGCGCTCCACATGGTGGCGATATCGCCCCTGCCCGGAGCGCCCCCCATTCTCGCGGGCGTGATCAATCTTCACGGGAGCGTCGTCCCGGTCGTTGACCTGCGGCGGCGCCTGGGGTCGGCCCCCCGCGCCTACGGCCTCGACGCGCACCTCCTCCTGGTCAAGAGCCCGCGCCGCCGGCTCGCGTTGTCGGCGGATCAGGTGCTCGGGGTTCGGACGATTCCCGAGGATTCGGTGGTCCCGAGCCGGCTGGTTGCGCCAGGCCTCGGAGCGGTCGCTGGCATCGCCGCCCTCCCCGATGGGCTCCTGTTCATCCACGACCTCGAAGCCGTTCTCTCGGGCGAGGACGAGGAACGCCTGGACCGCGCATTGGCGGCGCAATGAGGCTTGGGAGCGACCTCGCCGGGCAGGCGCGGGAGCTGGTGGCGCACCGGCTGGGCCTCCGCGTCGCCGAGGACCGGCACGCCGAGATGGATCGCACGCTGCGCGAGGCGGCCGGCGCTTCCGGACGGCCCGCCCTCGAAGCATGGCTGGCCGGCCTCGCCTCCCGACCGCTGGCCGATCCGGCGTGGGTGCGCCTGATCGCGCGCCTGACCATCGGCGAGACCCATTTCTGGCGCGACCACGCCTGCTTCGAAGCGCTGGAGCGGCACGTGCTGCCCGACCTCATCGCGGCGCGGCATTCGGGGCGGGCGCTACGCGTCTGGAGCGCCGCGTGCTCCACCGGGGAAGAGCCCTACTCCCTCGCGATCCTGCTCGACCGTCTGCTGCTCGACCGGGCCGCTTGGGATCTGACCGTGCTCGCCACCGACCTGAACCCGGCGTCGTTGGAGACGGCCCGGCGCGGCCTCTATCGCCCCTGGTCGCTGCGCGACGTACCGGCGGCGGTGCGCGAGCGCTACTTCCGGGAACGAGGCGCGCGGGGCATCGAGGTCGACTCCGAGATCCGGCGCATGGTCCGCTTCGAGACCGCCAACCTGACCGATGGCTTCCCGCCCGCGGTGACGGGCGGCGCCATGGACCTCATCCTGTGCCGCAATGTCATCATGTACCTGACCCCCGAAGCCGCGCGGCGGGCGGTGGCCCACCTGCGCGGGGCGCTCGCGGTGGACGGCTGGCTCGTCGTCGCCCCCGCCGAGGCCTCAGCGGAG
>DASTLK010000179.1:0-1934 GCA_035715025.1 Vicinamibacteria bacterium | reverse complement strand
CTTCTTCACCACCTCGCCGCGGACATCGGTCAGCCGGAAGTCCCGGCCCGCCAGCTTGAACGTGAGCCGGGTGTGGTCGATGCCGAGCAGGTACAGCATCGTCGCGTGCAGGTCGTGCACGGAGACCACGTCCTCGACCGCCATGTAGCCCAGCTCGTCGGTGGCGCCGTGCGTGATTCCGCCGCGGATGCCGGCCCCGGCCAGCCAGATCGAGAAGCCCTTGATGTGATGGTCGCGCCCGTCTCCCTGGGCCATGGGCGTCCGCCCGAACTCGCCGCCCCAGATCACCAGCGTGTCCTCGAGCATCCCGCGCTGCTTGAGGTCCTTCACCAGGGCGGCCGAGGCCTGGTCCACTTCCTTCGCCTTGATCGCGATGTCCGCCTTGAGGCGGCTGTGGTTGTCCCAGTCGCGGTGGTAGAGCTGGATGAAGCGCACGCCGCGCTCGGCCAGCCGCCGGGCCAGCAGGCAGTTGGCGCCGAAGGAGCCGTCCATGCCCTCGACACCGTACGACTCGAGGACGTGCCGCGGCTCGTCCGCGAAGTCGGTGAGGGCGGGGACGGCCGTCTGCATCCGGAACGCCATCTCGTACTGGCTGAGACGGGCCGAGACTTCGGGGTCGTCCACCCAATCCGGCTGCGTCTTGGTGAGGGCGGCCACCGCGTCGATCACGTCGCGCTGCTGCGGCCGCGTCACGCCGTCGGGGTCGCGCAGGTACAGGACGGCATCGCCCTTGGAACGGAAGTGCACGCCCTGGAAACGGCTGGGGAGGAAGCCGCTGTGCCATTGCCGGGCCGCGATCGGCTGCATCTGACCGCCGCGCCCGTGCGAGGTGAGGACGACGAAGCCCGGCAAGTCGTCGGCGTCGGCGCCGATCCCATACCAGATCCAGGACCCGGCGGAGGGCCGGCCCGAGATCTGGGTGCCCGTGTTCATGAACGTGTGGGCGGGGTCGTGGTTGATCTGCTCGGTCTGCAGCGAGCGCACGATGCAGATCTCGTCGGCGATGGAGCCGATGTGGGGGAGCAGGGTCGAGATCTCCTGGCCGGAGCGGCCCCAGCGCTGGAAGGAATGCTGGGGCCCGAAGCAGCGCAGCGCCTTCCCCTGGAGCTGGGCGATGGGCTGGCCCTTGGTGAAGGACTCGGGCATGGGCTGGCCGTCCATCTGTCCGAGCCTGGGCTTGTTGTCGAACAGCTCGAGGTGCGAGGGGCCGCCCGCCTGGTAGAGGTGGATGATCCGCTTGGCCCTCTGCGGGAAATGCAGGGTGGGGAAGACGCCGCGCCAGCGGTCGTCCGCGGCCAGGAGCCGCCGCGGGTCGGCCAGGGCGGCCAGGGCGAGCGCGCCCAGTCCCGTGCCCCCTCGCCGCAGGAACGCGCGCCGGGTGAATCGCTCCCTCATCGCTTCGAGATCGTTGGTCAGGAGGTGCATGGTTCCTCGCCTACGAACGCGTGATCAGCTCGGGCAGGTTCAGGATCGCCCGCGCCACGGATGTCCAAGCCGCGAGCTCCACGAGGTCGAGGTCGCTCGGCACCGGGGCCAGTCCGGCGCGGGCCAGGAGCCCCGCGGCGCGCGGGTCGGCACGGTACTGGGCCCGGTGCTTGCGCAGGAGAGCGCCGAGGATCTGCGCCTCCTCCTCGCGCGGGGCCCGGCCGAGCGCCCGCTCGTAGGCCCAGCGCAGCCGGCCGTCGAGGCTGGGACCGCCTTCCCGCAGGATGCGCGCCGCGAAGACGCGGGCCGCCTCCACGTAGGTCGGATCGTTGAGCAGCGCGAGGGCCTGCTGGGGGACGTTCGCGCGGGTGCGCTCGGCCACGCACTCCTCGCGCGAGGGCGCGTCGAACGCGGCCAGGCTGGGCTGGGGGAAGGTGCGCTGCCACCAGGTGTAGATCGCACGCCGGTACTGGTCCTCGTCCGCGGAGTCGTCCCATTCGCGGGGCGGG
>DASTLK010000178.1:0-1677 GCA_035715025.1 Vicinamibacteria bacterium | reverse complement strand
CCCTCGAGGAGGAATTCGGCACCATCCTCGTCGCCGCCTGCGACCGCACCAGCGCGCGGTTCTTCGAGGTCACCGCCTACGACGTCGGCGAGCTGCCCAGCCTCACTGCGGAGGCCACGCGGCCGGGGAAGTTCCACGGCGAGCGGCAGGCCAAGCGGGGTAACATGCTGGCGGGCGGCTTCGGCGAGCACAACTACCACATGCGGATCCGCGTCGAGCGCCAGCGACACTACGCGCAGGTGGCGGATCGCATCTTCCAGATCCACACCCAGCGCCCGCTTGCCGGGCTCGTGGTCGCCGGCATCGGCGTGGACGCGGCTGCCCTGCTGCCGCACCTGCACACCTACCTCCACGACCTGGTGCTCGGCGTGGTGCGCTTGAACCCCAAGCGGGTCGCGGCGGCCGAAGTTCGCGAGGCGGCCCTCTCGTTGCGAGAGGAGCGAGAGCGCGCCTGGGAGCGCGCGCACGCCGAGGCGGTGCGTGAAGGCGTCGGCACGGGCTGGGCGGTGAACGGCATCGACCAGACGCGCAAGGCGCTCCAGCGGGGCCAGGTGCGCACCCTGCTCGCCGACGGTCAGGACGACGACTCCCACATCGACGACGCCGTCGAGGAGGCCCTCGCCCAGCGCGTCCAGGTCGACGTCGTGTACGACCAGCGCGCGCGCCGCGTGGTGGACGGGCTCGCCGGCCTGCTGCGGTTCCGCCGCTGATGCCCGGCTCGAAACGCCCCATCCGGGTGCTGGTCGCCAAGCCCGGCCTGGACGGGCACGACCGCGGCGCCAAGGTCGTGGCGGCGGCGCTGCGCGACGCGGGGATGGAGGTCATCTACACGGGTCTCCATCAGACCCCGGAGATGATCGCGCAGGCGGCCATGCAGGAGGACGTCGACGTGGTGGGCCTCTCGATCCTCTCGGGCGCGCACCTGACCCTGTTCCCGCGCGTCAAGCAGCTGCTCGTCGACGCCGGACGGGACGACGTGCTGGTAACGGGCGGTGGGATCATTCCTCCGGAAGACATCGCCACGCTGCGGCAACAGGGGATTGGGCGGTTGTTCGGACCCGGCACCCCTACAGCAGACCTGGTGAAATACATCGAAGAGTGGGCGGCCGAGCATGTCTCGGCGTGACCACACGTCCACCCCCGTCTCCCTTGAGCCGTCTTAAAACGCTGACCGCGGAATACCGCGAGCTCAAAGCGCGCCTCGAGCAGGGCGGCGGGCCCGACAAGGTGCGCCGCCAGCACGAGCAGGGGAAGCTGACCGCCCGCGAGCGGATCGAAGCCCTGCTCGATCAGGGCGCGGCCTGGTTCGAAATCGGCCTCCTGGTCGCGTTCGACCAGTACGAAGGGCTGGCTCCGGGTGCCGGTGTGGTCACGGGCGTGGGACGGATCGCAGGGCGCCCGGTGGTGGTGGTGGCAAACGACGCCACCGTCAAGGCGGGCTCGTGGTGGCCGGAGACGATCAAGAAGATCCTGCGGGCCCAGGAGATCGCCATGCGCCAGCGCATCCCGATCGTCTACCTGGTGGACTCGGCCGGCGTGAATCTTCCCTACCAGGGCGGCGTCTTCCCCGGGCAGTACGGCGCGGCGCGGATCTTCTACTACAACTCGATCATGCGACACTACCTCCGCGTGCCGCAGATCGCGGCGGTCATGGGCCCGTGCATCGCGGGGGGGGCG
>DASTLK010000177.1:0-2859 GCA_035715025.1 Vicinamibacteria bacterium | reverse complement strand
CCGTCCCGTGTCCGGGGCGAGGAGCAGTGCCACCGCGGCCCCGACCGTGCCGGCGACGAGTGCCACCGCGACGTACCTCAGCTTGTACATGCCCGACCTCCTGTCGACAGCATGTCACAGGCCGAGGGCGGTGCGCAGGTCGGCGCGTGGATTTCGACTCCTAGCGCTTGCCCTCGCGCCGGAGGACGCGTCCGGGGCGGCTCGCGGTGGCGGCACCCTCCTCGTAGACGATCGCGCCATTGACCCACACCTTCTCGATGCCGACGGCGAGGGCGTGCGGGTCCTTCGTGGTGGCGCGATCGATCACCCTGGCCGGATCGAACAGGACGAGGTCGGCGGAAGCGCCGGGCCGGACCTCCCCGCGGCCGCCGAGCCCGACGTTGTGCGCGGCCAGGCTCGTCATCTTGCGCACGCCGTCCTCGAGAGAGACGACGCCGCGCTCGCGCACGTAGCGGCCCAGGACGCGCGGGAAGGTCCCGAACCCGCGCGGATGACGGCCGTCCAGCTCGCCATCCGTGCAGATGTTCGCGTGCGGCCAGGCCAGCAGCCGCTCGAGATCCAGCTCGGTCATGCTCGTCCCGATGACGCTCTCGACCTCGTCGCTCCCCGTCTTCTTCTCGAAGGCGAGGGCCTCGCGGATGAGGTCCATGAGCGTAGCCGGCGGATCGGTGCCGCGCCGGCGAGCGATCTCGGCCAGGGTCTGGCCGGCATAGGAGGGCTCCGGCGCGAACCGGCCCAGCAGCAGGTCGTCCGGTGTCGAGACCTCGCGCAGGGCGAACTCGGCGGACGCACGGCGGTCGAAGTCGCGCTCGGGGAAGAGCACGGTGAGGGTCGATTGCCAGTAGAGATACGGGTAGATGTCGGCGGTGATGGCGATGCCGCGCGCGCGGGCCTCGTCCAGCGTGCGCAGCAGCCGGTCGGTCTGTCCCCACAGGCTGTGCATGGCGAGCTTGACGTGGGAGACCTGCACGGGCAGCTTCGCCTCGCGCCCGATGGTGACGATCTCGTCGATCGCTTCCCAGAAGTGGCGGTCCTCGCTGCGGACGTGGCTGATGTAGCGGCCGCCGGCCGCCGCCGCCACGCGCGCGAGGTCGATCACCTCGGAGGGCGAGGAGTAGATCCCGGGGTCGTACTCGAGGCCGGTGGACAGGCCGAGCGCGCCCGCGCGCAGCTCGCGCTCGAGGAGGGCGCGCATGCG
The DNA here is from genome assembly GCA_035715025.1 of Vicinamibacteria bacterium. Lineage (GTDB taxonomy): Bacteria > Acidobacteriota > Vicinamibacteria > Fen-336 > Fen-336 > AA29. Next base: position 1,661 of record DASTLK010000177.1, on the reverse strand, counting down.
CGCGACCTCTTCCGGAGTGGCTGCGCGCCGGAAGTCGTCGCCCAGGACCTCGTGGCGGACGCGGCCGTGACCCGCGTAGGCGGCCACGTTGACGGCGGCGGGCTCGCGCTCGAGCCGCGCGAAGAAGTCCGACAGCGGCCAGGGCGAGCCCCCGTCCTGACCCACCACGATCGTGGTGATGCCCTGGCTCACCGCGGCCAGCGCATCGCGGTGCTCGAAGAGGCCGCGGTCGCCGTGGCTGTGGGTGTCGATGAAGCCGGGAGCGAGGACGAGGCCGTGCGCGTCGACGACCGTCTCGGCGGCGGCCGCGCGGAGTTCTCCGACCTCCGCGATGCGGTCGCCGCGCAGGCGCACCGCGCCCGGCCGCCGCGCCCCGCCCGTGCCGTCGATCACGACCGCGTTGACGATGAGCGTCGATGGCGGGGAGGTCCGGGGCGGCGGCGCCGCGCCGAGTGCCACCGTCACCGACAGGGCGACGACCGCCATGTGTCGCATAGCTGCTACGGCGCGACGATCCCCGCCGCCTGGCGCGCCAGGTCGAGCAGCGCGTTCTCGATCCCTTCGAGGTTGGCCAGGATGGCGATGGCGACGCCCGCGTCGGGTTGCATGTAGAGGACCGTGCTCACCTGCGGCTGGCCGCCGACGTGGTACGCCTCGCGCTTTCCGCCCCGGCGGCCGACGACCCATCCGAGCCCGTAGCCGGTGGCGCGCCCGCCGCGCAGCTTCTGGGGGGTCAGCGCCACCTGCAGCGTCTCCGGCTTGAGGAGCAGGCCGCGCTGCAGCGCCGACGCGAAGCGGGCCACGTCCTCGACGTTCGCGACGAGCCCGCCGCCGGGCATGCGGTTGCTGGTGTCGGACAGCGGCGCGTTGAGGAGCGTGCCGTCCGCCCTCCTCCAGTAGCCTTCCGCGCGATGGGGGATGATCGCGAACACGTCGTCGTCGCGCGCGGAGTCCATGCCCACGGGCTCGAACACGCCGGCCCGGAGCTGCTCCACGAACGGCGCGCCGCCCGCCCCCTCCACCGCCGCCCCCAACAGCGTGAACCCGTAGCTCGTGTACTGCGTGCTCGTGCCGGGCTCGAAGAGGAGGGCGTCGTCCTTGAACGGCGTCAGCGCCTCCGTGAGCGACCGGAAGCGCCGCGTGTTGTGGAACTCCTCGTCCGTCCAGTTGCGGATCCCCGACTGGTGGCCCAGGAGCTGGCGCGCGGTGATGGGCCACGGCTTGTCCGGGAAGGCGGGGACGTAGCGCTGGATGGGCGCGTCGAGATCCATCCGCCCCTGCTCCACGAGCCGGAGGACAGCGGCGGCGGTGATCGGCTTGGACACCGAGGCCAGCCGGTACACCGTGATCGGCGTCGCCGGCACCGTGTTCTCGACGTCCGAGAGGCCGTACCCCGCCGACCAGCGCAGCTCGCGATCGCGTACGACACCGACGGAGAGGCCCGGCGCTCCCAGGCGGGGCAGAGCAGCCTGGATCGCGGAATCGAGGGCGGCGGCCTGCGCGGCGGGCAGGTTGGCCAGGCCGGCAGTGACGAGCGGAGACGGGGACGGCGCCAGGGACGGCGAGGCGACGGGCGAGGGCGCGACGGGCGATGGGGAAGCCGGGAGGGTCGGACTGGCCGCCGACGCGATGGCGATAAGGACGGCTACTCCAACCAATCC
>DASTLK010000176.1:0-3901 GCA_035715025.1 Vicinamibacteria bacterium | reverse complement strand
GCTTGCGTGCCCACGGTTCCAGGGCGGACAGGATCGTCGGGTACAGCTCCACGCCGCTCGTGAGCTGACGCGCCCGCCGCTGCAGGGCCGCGTGTCCCGGCAGGCGCACGGGCGGGGCACCGGGCGCGGTGGCCGAGGCGCGGGCCGCGTCCGCCATGGCCGACATCTGGCGGCGGAAGGCGGCCCGGCCCGCGAAGCGATCGGGGTCGATGAGCTGCAGGTACACGGACGCGCCCCATGCGTCCGGCTTCTCCGCGCGGCCGTGCCCGGCGAGCCCGGAGGTCAGGGCCTCCACGAGGAGGGCCAGGGCGAATCCCTTGTGGCCGAGCTCGAGGCCGCCCAGGGGGAGGATCGCGCCGCGGCGCTGCGCGGTGAAGAGAACCGCGGGATCGTCGGTGGCGCGGCCGTCCGCGTCCACGAGCCACTTGCCGGGCAGCCGCCCGCCCTCGTCCGCGACGCGCTTGGTCATCGCGTTCGTGGTGGTGGACATGCTGATGTCGAACAGGATGGGCTCGCCCTCGGTGGGCAGGCCCGCGGCGAGCGGATTCGGGGTGACCACCGACGTCAGGCCTCCGTGCGCGGCCACGCCCGCGCCCGCGGGGTCGGAACAGGTCAGGATGATCACGAGCCCGTCGTCGGTCACCGGCTTGAGGTACGCCTGCAGGCAGCCGATGTGGTGGCTGCGGCCGATGGCCACCGTGACCTGCGGGTGCGCGCGCAGCCGTTCGCGCGCGAGCGCGAGGGCGCGCCGCATGACCCAGGGCCCGGACAGGTAGCGCCCGTCCCACACCACCGCGGCGCCGTGGTCGGCGACGGTCTCCGGCTCGCCCTCGCGCGCCATGCCGCCCTCGTCCAGGTTCGAGAGGTAGCGCGGGGCCATGCCCAGGCCGTGCGTGGTATGGCCGAGCAGGTCCGACTCGACCAGGACCTCCGCGGTGTCGCGGGCGCGGTCCTCCGCCAGGCCCAGGCGCGTGAAGAGGCGCGTGGCGAAAGAGGCGAGGTCCTCGGACCGGTAGCGGGGAGGGGCGGCGCCCATGGGGCCCCCATCTTATGCGCGCTTGACACCCCGCGCGGCCGCGTCTACTCTGCCCGCCACATGACCGCCGTCCGCACCATCGCCATCATCGTCATTAGCCGCGGCGGAGGTCCGCCGATCTAGGCCTACACGGCCAGGTCGGTCCGAGACCCCCGAGGTTCCAAAGGCCTCGGGGGTTTTTCTTTTTGGGGAGCTGTCGAATGGAGACAGGAAGCGGGCGCGGGCTGCTGCACGACGTCCTCACCAGCCGCGTCTACGACGTCGCGCGGGAGACGCCGCTGGAGCCGGCGGCGCGCCTCTCCCGCCGCCTCGGACACGCCGTGTTCCTGAAGCGCGAGGACCTGCAGCCCGTCTTCAGCTACAAGATCCGCGGCGCGCACAACCGGATCGCGCACTTGACCGCGGACGAGCGCACGCGTGGCGTGGTCGCGGCCAGCGCCGGCAACCACGCGCAGGGCGTCGCCTACTCCGCGCGCCACCTCGGGATCCGCGCCGTGATCGTCATGCCGCAGACCACGCCCGAGATCAAGATCGAGGCCGTGCGCGAGCTGGGCGCGGAGGTGGTGCTGGCGGGCGACAGCTACGCGGAGTCGCAGGCCCGCGCCGAGGTCCTGGCCGCGGAGGGCGGCCTGACCCTGGTGCACCCGTTCGACGACCCGCTGGTCATCGCCGGACAGGGCACGATCGGCGCGGAGATCCTGCGCCAGAGCCAGGGCCGCGTCTCCGCCGTCTTCGTCCCCGTGGGCGGGGGCGGACTCATCGCGGGCGTGGCTGGGTATCTGAAGGCGCTGCTGCCGCGCGTGCGCGTCATCGGGGTCGAGCCGTTCGAGGCGGACGCGATGTACAAGTCCCTGGCCGCGGGCCGGCGCGTGCGCCTGGACCAGGTCGGCCTCTTCGCCGACGGCGTCGCCGTGCGCGAGGTGGGCGAGCGCGCGTTCGCGATCGCGCGCGAGCACGTCGACGAGGTCGTGCGCGTCACGAACGACGAGGTGTGCGCCGCCATCAAGGACGTCTTCGACGACACGCGCAGCGTGATGGAGCCGGCGGGGGCGCTGTCCGTGGCCGGGATGAAATCGTGGGCCGCGCGCGAAGGCGGACGAGACGAGCGGCTCGTCGCGATCCTCAGCGGCGCCAACATGAACTTCGACCGGCTCCGCTTCGTGGCCGAGCGCGCGGAGCTGGGAGAAGCGCGCGAGGCCGTCCTGGGCGTGACCATCCCCGAGCGCCCGGGCGCGTTCCGCGAGTTCTGCGCGGCCGTGGGGCGGCGCGTGGTGACGGAGTTCAACTACCGGCTCAGCGGCCGCGACAAGGCGCACATCTTCGTGGGCCTGCGCACCGCGTCGCGCCAGGACGCCATCGACGTGGCGGCGCGGCTGCGCGAGTCCGGGTATGCGACGGAGGACCTCTCCGACAACGAGGTCGCGAAGCTCCACGTCCGCCACATGGTGGGCGGGCGCTCGGCGGACGTGCGCGACGAGCGCCTTTACCGCTTCGAGTTTCCCGAGCGTCCGGGAGCGCTGCTCCAGTTCCTGGAGACGCTCGGGGGCCGGTGGAACATCAGCTTGTTCCACTATCGGAACCACGGGGCGGACTACGGGCGCGTGCTGGCGGGGTTCGAGGTGCCGTCGAGCGAGGAGTCCGACTTCCAGGACTTCCTGCGCAGCCTGGGCTACCCGTTCGTCCGGGAGTCTGACAACCCCGCGTACGAGCTGTTCCTGGCCGCGGGACCCAACAACCGGTGATCTCGGCGACCAGCGCGCGGAGTATCCTTGGCGCCCAAGGGCCAGGCGGAATGAAGACGAGAGCCGAGGACGCATCCCTGCGGTGTCCGTCGTGCGGTGCATCCTACGACCCCGCTGGCATCCTCGACGCATGCAAGGTCTCCTGGCCCAACCAGCGTTGGCTGCTCTTCGAATGTCCAAGCTGCAAGAACGACGCGCACGTCGAGGTTTCGGACGGCAGTCTCGCGATCGGATCTCTCGACGGTGGTCCTGGCCCCTGCTTCTTCCCGACGCAAACCCTGGCCCTTCGTGATCTCCGCGTCACCGCCAACACGGGTGGCGTGACCGTCGTCTTCAAGGGCAACCGCACGCGCCTTCCCGCGAAGAGGTAGGCATTCAGAGGCACCCTGAGACTCCACGGAGGCAGCCATGAACGCACCGCGGTCACTCGTCCTGCTGACCCTGGCCAATCTCGTCATCCTGATAGGCGCGCTCGCCACGATGCGTCCGGCCGTGGCCCAGGGCGTGCCGCCGGTGCTGCGCGGTCGCGCCCTCGAGATCGTGGATGATCAGGGGCGGGTGCGCGCCAGCCTCACCGTGCTTCCGGCCAGCACGTCGGCGAAGGGTGACCGCTATCAGGAGACCGTGCTCCTGCGGCTGATCACCGAGCGCGGGCGTCCGTCGGTCAAGATCGGGGCCTCGGAGGAGGAGGCAGGGGTGAGTCTCGCCGGCCCGACGGGCACCAGCAACACGTACGTCATATTGGAGTCGAAAGGCACGTCCAGCTCGCTGAAGCTGCGGAACGAAGATGGCCGAGAGCAGACCGTGAGGCCGTAGGCACGGAGAGCGAAAAACCGATGCTTGGCGCTGGCCGGCGGAGAACCTGGATTCTGACCATCGCTTTGTCAGCAGGCGTGCTCGTGGCCCTGCTGAGTCTCGGGCGAGCGTACCTGAAACCGTCCGCGGCGCGCGTAGAGGAAGACGCTCGTAAGTGCTTTGGGACGTGTCGGCTCGACAGGGTCTGGCGAAGCAGAGGCGACTTCCCGACGATCTACATGTGCGCTACGGCGTGGTGCGGTCGTGCCGACCTTCCAGTTCTTCACGAATGGGAGTATCGCTGGGAGGTCAGCGGCTGGAAGACCGT
>DASTLK010000175.1:0-6926 GCA_035715025.1 Vicinamibacteria bacterium | reverse complement strand
CTGCCACCGGATCCGGCCCTGGCACGTGATCGGCACCGGATCGCTGGGCAGGGTGAACGTCAGCCGTACGATCTCGCCCGCCGCGGGCAGCGGAGGGGCCAGCACACAGTAGGCGCCAACGACGCTCACGTTCCAGATCATCCCCTGGCGCCGCTCGGATCCGCTCGACACTTCGCAGGGCTCGCCGCAGGCGATGCGCTGATGACCCGAGGCGGGTTGTTCCATCGGTTGCGGCTTCATGGCCGGACTCACCTCTCGGACGGGAAGGCCGAGATGAAACATGGTTACACGATATACGAAATCACGCGGCCAGTGTAAGTAACTTCTCGCGCCTCACGGGAACTTTCCTCGGCGTTTGCCGGGGACCTCCGCCGCGGTTGATAATGGTGGTTCATGGATTTGACGACCACGGCCGCTCGTAGCTTCGACCCTCTCAACCTCTCCGCCGAGACCCTGGCCAGCCTGGACGCGATGGGCTACAAGGCCCCGACCGACGTCCAGTTCGAGACCATCCCGCGGGCCCAGGCGGGCAAGGACCTCGTCGTCCAATCCCGAACGGGCACGGGCAAGACCGCCGCCTTCGGCATCCCGATGGTCGAGAAGGTGGATCCCGCGCTGGCCGGCGTCCAGGCGGTGGCCCTGGCCCCCACCCGGGAGCTCGCCATCCAGGTCGCGGAGGAGCTCACCCAGATCGGGAAGGGCAGGGGCGTCCGCATCGAGACGATCTACGGCGGCGACTCGATGGACCGGCAGCTCGAAGGGATCCGCGCCGGCGCCCACGTCATCGTGGGCACTCCGGGCCGGGTCCTCGATCACCTCCGGCGCAAGACCCTGCGCTTCGACCAGGTGAAGATGCTGGTGCTGGACGAGGCCGACCGCATGCTCGACATGGGCTTCGCGGTCGAGATGGGCCAGATCATGGAGTACATGCCGGCGGCGCGGCAGACGCTCCTCTTCTCGGCCACCATCCCGCTCGGCATCAAGGGTCTCATCTACCACTACCTGTCCGACCCGGAGTGGGTGCTGCTCTCCGAGGACCAGATCTACGTCAAGGAGGTCGACCACACCTACGTCCTGACCCCGAAGATGCACAAGGAAGGGACGATCTACAAGCTCATCGAGTACGAGAATCCGGCCTCCTCGATGATCTTCTGCAACACCAAGGAGGAGGTGCGCCAGGTCTGCACGTTCCTCCTCGGCAAGGGCCTGCCCGCGGCCATGCTCTCCTCCGATCTCCCGCAGAAGAAGCGCGAGAAGGTGATGGGCAGCTTCCGCACCGGCGAGATCCGCCACCTCGTCACCACCGACGTCGCCTCGCGGGGGATCGACATCGAGGACCTCTCGCACGTCTTCATCTTCTCGACCCCGGACTCGCCCGAGCAGTACATCCACCGCGCGGGCCGCACGGGCCGGGTGGGGAAGAGCGGGCGTGCCATCAGCCTCGTCTCCGCGCACGACCTCATGAACTTCAACCGGCTCGTGAAGCGGTACCACGTCGAGGTCACGGAGCTGACCGTGCCCTCGGACGAGGAGGTGCAGGCGCGCAAGGTGGAGCGGATGGTGACCCGGCTGGCCGCGGAGGGTCTCACCCTGCCCCTGGAAGACTTCGCCGAGTTCGGTCCCGTGGCCCGCCGGATCCTCGAGCACGAGCATCGCGACCACATCGTGGCCACGCTGCTGCGCGAGCACTTCCAGCCGCCGCCCGTCGACGAGGCGGAAGACCCGCTCCCGCCTCCTCCTTCACGAGAGCGAGAGCGCGAGCGCGACGGAGGGTTCCGCCGGCATCGCCGGCGGCGCTGAGGCTCCGGCTAGCGGCCGCTGCGCGCGCTGTCGCTCGGGCGTGGAGGACCGTAACCGAAGACGACGTCGATCGTGAGCGTCGCGGGCGCGTAGTCCGCGGGCAACGGCAGCAGCCGGCTGGACAGGAGCGCGTTGCGCGCCGCTCGATCGTACGCGGCGATCCCGGAAGACGAAACGACGGTCACGTCCCTGACCGCTCCGCCGCGGTCCACGACGAACCGGAACTGCACCTCGCCGCCGCTCCAGCCCATGATGGCCGCCGGCGGCACGATCCAGTTCCGATAGACCTCGTTCTTGAAGCGCTGGATCCATTCCGTGAAGTCCGCGCCCTGCGGATCGAAGAAGAGCGGCCCCATCTGTCCGCCCGTTCCGGAGACCACTCCCAACGGTCCGGGATCGCCGATGCCGCTCGCTTCGAGCCGCCGCAGCGAGGCCAGGATCGGGCCCGGACGCCCGGCCGTGACGGGGTTCGGCGCGAGGCGGCCGTTCTCGGCGAGCGTTGCTCCCGCGGGCCGTGCCGGCGCCGCCACGGGCGTGGGCTCCGGCATCGCGGGTCGCGGGGCCTGGGAGGCGGTCGGCAAGCCCTTGGCCGACTTCGTGAGGTCGTCGTCGCGGTTGAGATGAAGGACGTCGGGCGAGCGCATGGGCGCGGGCGCGCCGATGCTGATGCGGTCTTTCTCCTTCGGCGCGGCCGGCCTGGGCGGGGGCAGCGGACGCAGACCGAGCATCTTGCGCACCGCGGCGGGAGGCGGAAGGAAGACCGCGTCCGCGCGCGGCGTCCGCGGGGGCGCGGGCCGCGGCGCCTCCGGTGCGTGCACGATCGCGATCTGCACCACCATGGCGACGATCAGCGCGTGCAGCACGGTGGAGACGGCCATTCCGCCGGGGCGCGAGCGTGGCGGTGCGACCGGTCCGCTGATCGGGCTTGGGCTCGCGTCGGTGTCGTCAGGCAGGCGCTCGGCGTCTTCCGGGTCCCCGAGGCCAAGCGTCACCACGCCACGTCCCATCGCGCCCCGATCATGCACCCAATCCGGTCCCGGCGAGAGTTAAACGGACGTAAAGAATCGTGTTTTTACACCCCTAACAAAGTCTTTTCCCACCCTTAACCCTTGGCGGGAAGGCGCTTGCGAACATGCGGCCGAGGTGACGCGCATGACCTTTCTGCTGCTTCTCGCCCTGGCCTCCGCCGATCCCCCGCCGGCCGCAGACGCGCGCGCATCCACGCTGCGCGCCCAGGCGCGGGATGCACTCGGGGGCGAGTCCGCGCTCGCCTCCGTCCACGGCCTGTCCCTGCAGGGACACTTCCATCGGCTACCGCCACCCGACGGTGGCGCGGGCGATGCCGCGCGGGCGCGTGGCCCGTTGGGGCGCGACGCCGCCGGCGACCTCGATCTCGATCTCGCGCTGCCCGACAAGATGCGGCGCGAGGAGTCGGTCTCGATGGCGGGAGGGCCGAGCTTCACGATGATCATGGGGCTCAGCGGCGCGCACGCGTGGATGGGGACGGAGGGCGCTGCCGCCGGCCGGGGCTTCGGCGGAGGCCGCGGCCCTCGCGGCGAAGCCGACACGCGCAGCCCCGCGGACGGCAAGGCGATGGAAGAGGAGCGCCGGGGCGCGATGGGCCGCCGCCTGCAGGGGGATTTGGCACGCCTGCGGCTCGCGCTGCTCGCCGATCCCGGCGACGGTGCCTCCGTGACCTATGCCGGCCCCGCGGAGTCTCCGGACGGCCGCGCCGACGTGCTCGACGTGACGAGCGCCTCCGGGACCAGGGCCCGGCTCTTCCTGGATGCGACGACGCACGTGCCCCTGATGGTCACGTATCAGGAGACGATGCCCGCGCGGCGTTTCCGGCGGCCGATGCCCGCGGACGGCGTCGATCGTCCGGAGACACCGGCGCCTGTGGCCAGTCCGTCCGACGCCGCGCCGCGGACGGTAGAGGTGACCCTCTACCTGTCCGACCGTCGTGCGGTGGACGGTCTCCAGCTCCCCTATCACGTCAGCCGCGCCGTCAACGGCAACGTCGTCGAGGAGTGGGACGTCACGCGTTGGCGGGTGAACCCCGCCTTCAAGCCCGAGCGCTTCGAGAAGCAGTGATGCGCGCGCCGGCCGCGGCGAGGCTCGTCGTCGCCGCGCTCGCGCTGGCGGCGTCGTCACGCGCGGCCGGCGCGGCCACGCCGGAGGACGAGAGGACGGCCTCGTCCGCCTTGCGCGTCGTCGTCCTCGATCCCGCGGGCGATGTGGTCGTCGGGGCCAAGGTGACCGCGAGCGTGGACGGATCCAAGCGCCGGACCCTGGCCACGGACGGACACGGGGAAGCGCGGTTCGAAAGGCTGCGCGCCGGCGCCTACCGGCTGCGCGTCGAGGCGAAGGGGTTCGAGCCCGCGGACGTCGCGGACGTCAAGGTCGAGGCAGGCGAGTCGCGCGCCGAGGTCCGGCTCGAGATCGCGCGCGTGCACGAGGACGTCCAGGTCCGTGCCGACGAGGGCGGTGCCCCCGATCAGCGCGACGCCTTCAGCACCGTGCTCACGCCGGACCAGATCGCGTCCCTCCCCGACGACCCGGACGAGATGGCGCAGGTCATCCAGGACATGGCGGGACCGGACGCGGTCATCCGCGTCAACGGCTTCCGGGGCGGACGCCTGCCCCCGAAGTCGCAGATCCGCGAGATCCGCTTCCGCATGGATCCGTTCCTGGCCGAGAACCACGAGGGCGGCCTGATGCGGGTCGACATCGTCACCCAGCCCGGTCAGGGCTCGTGGCGAGGCAGCGCGCAGAGCGGGCTCAGCGATGACGCCGTCAACGCCCGGCCCGCGTTCGCCCCGGAGCGCCCGCACGGCGGACAGCACCGGCTCGGCCTCTCCCTGGACGGTCCTCTCGAGAAACAGACGAGCGGCCTCAGCCTGTTCCTGGAGGACCGCCACAACGACGATGCGCACACCGTGCGCGCGCAGCGGCCGGACGGACTGCTGAGCGCGGTGAGCCAGGCCAACACCGGCCGCCTCGACCTCGTCGGGCGCTTCGAACAATCCCTGGGGCCGCATCTCCTGCGCGCGGAGGTGCAGCGGAGGACCCAGCGGCAGGACGGGCTGGGAGTGGGCAGCTTCGACTTGCCCGAGCGCGCCTACGACGCGCACCGGACCGAGGACTTCCTTCGCCTCTCCGACACCGGCACGCTGGGCCGTCACTTCACGACCGAAGCGCGCGCCCAGATGCACCTGCTCGACACGTCGTCGCAGGCGGCGACGGACGCTCCGGCCGTGCTCGTGCTGGGCGCGTTCAACTCCGGCGGGGCGCAGGTCGCCGGCGGCGTGCGCGACGTGGAGCTCGAGCTCTCCGAGGACCTCGGCTACGCGCGCGGCCGGCACGCGCTGCGGGCGGGCGGCCTGCTCGAGGGCGGCCACTACCGCAGCGACGCGGTGACGAACCTCGGAGGGACCTTCACCTTCCCCGACCTTGCCGCCTACGAGGCGGGCCGGCCCACGAGCTACACGCAGCGCATCGGCGATCCGCTCGTCTCGTTCGCCCAGTGGCAGCTCGGCCTCTACGTGCAGGACGAGATCAAGGTGTCGCGCCACGTCTCGCTCGCGGTCGGACTCCGGCAGGAGCTTCAGACCCACGTCTCCGATCACCTCAACCTGGGCCCCCGCTTGAGCATCGCCGCCTCCAAGGGGCAGACGGTGCTGCGCGCGGGAGCCGGCATCTTCTACGCGTGGATGGCCGACTCGACGTACGAAGAGGCCGTCCACCTGGACGGCGCGCACGAAAGCGAACGGCTGATCCTCGCCCCCGGCTTCCCCGATCCTTTCCGGACCGGAACCCTCGCCTCGCACGGCGTGAGCTCGCTCTACCGTCTCGACCCCGCGCTGGGACAGCCGACGGTGCGGCGGGCCTCGGTGGGCCTCGAGCGCCCGGTCGGGGGCGGGCGGGCGAGTGTCCTCTACGTTCTCGAGCACGGGTCCGGCCTGCTGCGCAGCGTGAACCTCAATGCGCCCGTGCCCGGCGCGGGACGGCCCGACCCGCGGGCGGGCAACGTCTGGCTCATCGAATCGGCGGCGCATTCGACGCGCCAGCTCGTCCGTGCCAACCTCACGCTGTTGCGCCCGGAGAGCCGCACGCGCCTCGTCCTCAACTACACCTGGACGCGATCGCTCAACGACGGTGACGGTCCCTTCGACCTGCCCGCGGACAGCCTCGACCTGGCCGCGGAGCGCGGCCCGGCGCGCGACGACGTGCGCCATCGTGCCACGGCGCTCTTCGGGACGCGCCTGCCCCGGGGCCTGCGCCTCGACGGCACGCTGCGCGCGAGCTCCGGCGCGCCCTACGACATCACCACCGGCCGCGACGACAATGGCGACGGGGTCAGCAACGATCGCCCGTTGGGCGTCTCTCGCGACTCGGGCCGCGGCGCCGCGCAGTTCGATCTCGGTGTCCGCTTCTCCTGGTCGAAGTCGTTTGGTCCGGAGGGCGCGCCCGGCCCGCGCGGCCCCCGGCCGCCCGGGGGGGGAGGCGGCGGGGGCGCCGGAGGCGGGCCGGGAATGGGCGCCGGGGGCCCGCGTGGAGGCGGCGGGGAGGGCGATGGACGGCGCAACGTGAACGTCTACCTGCAGGCCTACAACGCGCTCAATCGAGTCAATCCCTCGAGCTACGTCGGGATCGTGACGTCACCGCTCTTCGGCCAGGCCGTATCCGCCGCTCCTCCGCGTCGGTTCGAGATGGGCGCCAACCTGTCGTTCTGATTCAACGTCGCGGCTCCGTCGCCGCGAGGAGGTCCGTGAAATGAAGGGGATCGTGATCTTGAGCGGGGTGGCCGCGGCCTGCGGTGCGCTCGTCCTCGGGGGCGCGCGGCACGCGGCGGCGCAAGGGTCGCCGGCCAGTCCGGCGGCGAAAGTGGATCGCAAGGCGTTCTCGAACACGTGGAAGCTGAACCTGGACGAGAGCGAGAAGTTCAGGGACAAGATGCGGCAGGCCCGCGGCGGCGAACGCGGCGGCGGTGGGGGAGGCCGCGGGGGAGGCGGGGGTTACGGTGGCGGCGGCATGGGTGGGCGCGGGGGCTATGGCGGCGGCCGGCGCGGTGGCGGCATGGGTGGTGGCGGCACCGGCGGCGATCCCGGGTCGGGAGGCGGCGC
>DASTLK010000174.1:0-1609 GCA_035715025.1 Vicinamibacteria bacterium | reverse complement strand
GACTCCCATCCTGATCACGACCAGCGTCGATCCTCACGTCTTGTCGGTGTCGCTGGAGGCGGTGCGGATGGGCGCACTGGCCGTGCATGCCAAGCCCGGCGCTCCAACCGCCCCCGCCTTCGACGAAGAGGCCCGCGAGCTCGTCCGACAGGTCAAGGCGATGTCGTACGTCAAGGTCGTGCGCCACCATGAACCGTCGCCCGCCCAGGCGCCCTCGACGCAGATGCCGGCCGTGGTGGCGCTTCACGAGATGCCCGCGGAGGTCGTCGCCATCGCCGCCTCCACGGGCGGACCGGGGGCCATCCACAGCATCCTCACCAATCTTCCCGCGGACTACCCCGTTCCCATCCTCGTCGTGCAGCACCTCTCGCACGGCTTCATCCCCGGGTTCGCGGGCTGGCTGGACAAAGCGTCGCGGCTGAAGGTCAAACCGGCGCAAGAGGACGAGGTGCTGCGGCCGGGGACGGTCTACGTGGCCGTCGACGACCATCACCTGTGCGTCACGCCGTCGCGAAGGATCCATCTCTCGACCGCCGAAGCCGTGGGTGGCTTCCGGCCTTCGGGCACCGCGCTCTTCGAGTCCGTGGCCACGGCCTTCGGGAGCCGGGCGGTGGCGGTGATCCTCACCGGAATGGGTCGCGACGGCGTCGACGGCCTCCGCGCGATCCGACGCGCGGGCGGGCGCACGGTCGCGGAGTCGGAGGCGACGGCGATCGTCTATGGCATGCCGGCGGCGGCCGTGAGCGCCGGCCTTGCCGATTTCATCCTTCCCCTCGACCAGGTATGCGCCGCGGTGGCGGGCTTGCTCTCCGCGTCCGTCCCCAGCCTCGCCACCGGCCTCGGAAGAGAGGGAACCCGATGAGTGCGCCACGCATCCTGGTCGTAGAAGACAGCGCCACGCAGGCCCAGCTCCTCCGCCTGATCCTCGAAGACGAAGGCTTCACCGTGGACGTGACCGGGGACGGACCGGCCGCGCTCGCGCAAATGGCGGCGGCCTCCTTCGATCTGGTCGTGAGCGACGTCCTGATGCCGGGCCTCACCGGCTTCGAACTCTGCCGGACGATCAAGGCCGACCCGGCGCTGTGCGAGATACCGGTGGTGCTGGTCACGACGCTGCGTGAGCCCCAGGAGATCGTGCAGGCTCTCGAAGTGGGCGCGGACAGCTTCATCCGCAAGCCCTACGAACCCGACGCGCTCGTCGCCCGGCTGCGCTCGCTGTTGGCCCAGCGGCCCCCGCGGACCAAAGACCTCACGCCCGCACCCCGCCGGCGCCGCGACGACGACCCCAATTTCCGTGGCGTGGACGCCGTCTTCAACGGCAAGACGATCCACGTCCACGCCAACCGCGAGCAGATCCTGCGGCTGCTCCTGGGAACGTTCGAGGACGTGGTCCGTGCGAATACGCTGCTGCGCGAGCGCGAGGAAGAGCTTTCGGTGGCCAAGCGCGAGCTCGAGGAGGCCGCGCGGATGAAGGACATCTTCTTCGCGACGCTCTCCCACGAGCTGCGCACCCCCCTGACCGCGATCGTGGGCTGGGTGCACATCCTCAAGGAAGGGCAGACCGATCCGGCCTTGATCCGGAGGGCGGTCGAGACCATCGAGCGGAACC
>DASTLK010000173.1:0-3778 GCA_035715025.1 Vicinamibacteria bacterium | reverse complement strand
TGCCGTGGCGGAGCCGGGCACGACGTCGCGCGCGCTGGTCGTGCACGCGCGTACGCTCGAGTTCTACCGGCAGATGGGCCTGGCCGACGCGTTCCTGGCCGAGGGGCTCCGCTTCGCGGCGGTGAACATGTGGGTCCGCGGCCGCCAGGTGGCCCGCGCCGTGCTCGGGGACATGGGAAAAGGCCTGAGCCCGTTCCCCTTCATGTTCGTCTGCCCGCAGGACCGGCACGAGCGCTTCCTGATCGAGCACCTCCGGCGCGCGGGCGTCGAGGTCGAGCGGCCCGTGACCTTCATGGATTTCACCCAGGACGGCGGCGGGGTGAAGGCGCGGCTCAAGGACGCGAGCGGCGCCATCCAGGAGTGGGAGGCTTCGTACCTCGCGGGCTGCGACGGCGCACACTCGACGGTGCGGGAGGTCCTCGAGGTCGGCTTCCCGGCGGGACGTACGAGCGCATCTTCTACGTCGCGGACCTGGAGGCCACGGGCCCGGTGATGAACGACGAGCTCCACGTGGCGCTGGACGACGTGGAGTTCGTGGCCAGCTTCCCGCTGAAGGGCGGACACACGGCACGCCTCATCGGCACCGTGCGCGCCGAGCAGGAGACCGTGCGCGAGTCGCTCAGGTGGGAGGACGTGGCGGGACGCGTGGTCGAGCGCATGGGCATCGAGGTCCAGCGCGTCAACTGGTTCTCGACCTACCGCGTCCACCACCGCGTGGCCAGCGCGTTCCAGCGGGGCCGCGCGTTCCTGCTCGGGGATGCCGCCCACATCCACAGCCCGGTGGGCGGTCAGGGCATGAACACCGGCATCGGCGACGCGGTGAACCTGGCCTGGAAGCTCGCGGACGTGCTGCACGGCCGGGGCCCGGAGGCCCTGCTCGACACCTACGCGCCGGAGCGCACGGCCTTCGCGCGGAGGCTCATCGCCACCACCGATCGCGGCTTCACCGTCGCCACCAGCCCGTCCGCGCGCGCGCGCGTGGTCCGCATGCGGCTCCTCCCTCGGCTGCTTCCGGTCGCGGTCCGCCTCCCCAGCGTTCGGCGTCTGATGTTCCGCATCGTCTCCCAGATCGCCATCCACTATCGGGGCCAGGCTCTCAGCGCGGGGAAGGTCGGTCCCGTAGAAGGCGGAGATCGGCTGCCCTGGGTCGAGCTGGACGGCGCCTCGGGCCGGACCGACAACTACGCCGCCCTGGACGGGCGCGAATGGCAGACGCACGTGTACGGGACGCCGGGGGCCGGGATCGCGGAGGCCAGCGCGGCGCGAGGCGTGGCCTTCCACGCCTTCACCTGGCAGGACGCCATGGCCAAAGCGGGGCTCACGCGGAATGCGCTCTATGTCGTGCGGCCGGACGGCTACGTCGCGCTCGCGGACGAGGGGACGAGCCCGGCTCCTTTGCTCGCGTGGGTCGATGCCCACCTCGGTGGACGGGTCGCGCGCTAACCGACGTCCGGCTAATTCTGGTCCGCCAGCTCCTTCACGCCCGTAGCCCACTCGACGTTGCAGGCCCGGCAGTAGAAGTGGACGTCGGGCAGCGCCTCGAAGACGCGCACGGGCTTGCCCCGGCACTCCGGACAGCGGTACCACAGCTTCAGGGCCAGGGACCGGTAGAACAGGTTCACCACCGAAATCGCGACGAGGACGAGACCCAGGAACGCGACGAGAGAGAACCACTCGCCGGCGGACGATTGACCACCGACGGTGAGGAGTCCGCCCAGCCCGCCCAAGACGGCGACCATGGCGGCGGCGAAGAGGTAGCCGGCGAGGACCATCTTGCGCCCCGTGCGCAGATCGGGCCGCTTCTTGCGGTCCCGGCGCAGCAGCGGCCCGGGCTCCTTCCATTTGTCCCGCCAGCGCTCGCGCGCGGCGCGGTGGATGTCCTCGGGCTTGGCGGCCAGCCGGTCGGCGAAGAACTCGACCGTCCCCTCGCGGGTCTCGACGATCACGGTCGGCTTGCGCTGATCTTGCGCGGTCGCGGGCGGGAAGAGCCGGGCGGCGACGAACTGGTCCGCTGCGATCGCATGGCCGCGCCCGGGCTCCATGCGCACGAGCAGCCCTTCCCCACCGACGAGCACGCCCTGCCGCAGCGCGCCGCGCCGCTGATCCGCGGCCGCGCCGAGGGTGTGGATCAGGCGACGCAGGAGCAGCAGGGGGACGGACCACAGGCCCAGGCAGATCGCGCTCAGCAACAGGGGCGGTCCCCAGCCGGAGCTGGCCACGTCGAATCGCCACGGCGGCATGAGGGCGGCGATCGCCACGCCATGCCGCCCATCACTCCACCGAGCATGAGGAAGATGAGCGCGTCGTGCCCCACGTCGATGGTCCGCGGCAGGAGGCACACGCCGTGGGGAAGCGGGACCGCGCGATCGATCCAGGATCGATAAGGCTCGGTCAGCTTTCGATCGGACTGCGCTCGCATCAGCGGCCTCAGAAGCCGGGACCGCCTCCGGCGATGACCTCCAGGCGGCCATCCGGTCCGAGCCGCCGCACGAAGCCGAAGGCATCGGCTATGTAGAGCGTATCGGCGTCACCCACGACCAGGCCGACCGGGTTCAATCGCTCGCGGACGGTGCCGGCGGCGAGCGTCACGACGTGCCGGGTCGCCGCGTCGACGCGACGCACGCGCGGCGGCTGCTCGCAAAGGTACAGGTTCCCGGTCGCGTCCACGGCCATCGCTTGCACGTTCCCGAGCGACACTCCCCGAGCCTCGTCCTGCGCCCCGGCGGGCGGGCCGATACCGCGACCCGCCACGACGTTCACGACGCGAGTCGTGACGTCGAGACTCCACACGCGCGACTGATCGTCCACGAACAGGATGTCGCCTCGCCGGCCGAGGGCGATCGCGCCGATGAAGCCGACGTACGCGGACGTCGATGGCGCGCCCTCGCGCAGGGGTTCGCCGAGCCGCCGTCCCACGATCGTGTGGAGCGTGCCCCCGGCGTCGACGCGACTGATCATCCCGTACACGGACTGGAGGACGATGAGGTCTCCGTGTGCGTCGACGGCGATCGCGGTCGGCCGTCCCAGCCGGGCCTCCAGGGCCGGGGTGCCCTCCTCCGCTGCCCCATCGTCGCCACGCCCGGCGATCGTCGCGATCGTGCCGTCCGCGGCGAGACGCCGGACCCGATGATTGAGCGTATCCGCGATCAGCAGGCGCCCGTCGCGATCGAAGGCGACACCATGCGGCTCGGAGAGGCTCGCGGCGACGGCCGGCCCGCCGTCTCCGCTGAACCCAGGGCGGCCATTGCCGGCGACGGTCGAGATGAGACCCGATCGTACGTCGATGCGGCGCACCCGGTGGGCCTTGGCGTCGGCCACGTACAGGTTCCCTGCGCCGTCGCGGGCCAGGGCCGCCGGGCCAGTCAGATACGCAGACGTGGCCGGGCCTCCGTCCCCCGTCGCGCCCATGGTGCCGTCTCCGGCGATCGTGGTGACCACGCCGGTGCGGCTACGCCGGACGACGGTCGCATGGCCGACATCGGCGACGAGGAGCGCGCCATCGCCGGCGGCGGCGATCGATGTGCAATCGACCTGCGCGAGACCCGCCACCGTCGACACGAGGCCCGTGGACTTCGCCACGCGGCGCACGCGCGCGTTGCCCAGGTCAGCGATGAACAGGTCGCCGGCGCTGTTCACCGCGACGGCGGCGGGATCGCGGAGTTGCGCGGCCGACGCGCTGCCGCTGTCTCCCGAATTCCCCGCGACGCCGTTGCCCACGATCGTCGTGATCGCGCCCGTGAGCGCGTCGACCCTGCGAATGCAGTGATTCCCGCGATCG
>DASTLK010000172.1:0-11836 GCA_035715025.1 Vicinamibacteria bacterium | reverse complement strand
CGGACGGTTGCGAGAGCTCCAGGAAGAAGGCGAGGACGTTGAGGGCGATGAGCGCCCAGTTCACCAGAGGAGGCGGGCCGCCCTGGATGTTCTCGTCACCGATCGGGATCATTCCCATCACGCCCTCCGTCGCTGACTGATTCTGTCCACGGAAGGGCGCGGGCGGGGGAGGGGGGGCGCGGAAAGCGTGGCGTGGGTGACGGCGCGCAGTCAGCCCTGGTCGAGCAAGCACCGATGGAGCCGGTCGTCGGCCGCCATCTCCGGATGGAACGTGGCCGCCAGCACGCGTCCCTGGCGGACGAGGACGGGCTCGCCGCCGAGGCGGGCGAGGATCTCGACCGCGGGGCCGGTGGCGGTGAGGCGGGGGGCCCGGATGAACACTCCGCGCATGGGTGCGTCGAACGTCGGCGCGGCGAGCTCCGCCTCGAACGACTCCGTCTGACGGCCATAGGCGTTGCGCTCCACGACCGCGTCGAGGAGACCGAGGCTCGGCTGGGGCGGCTGGACCTCGCGCGCGAGCAGGATGGCGCCGGCGCAGGTGCCGAGCAGGGCGCCGCCCTCCGCGTGAAAGGCGCGCAGCGCGTCGAGCCACGGCGCGCCGTCCATCAGGCGCAAGAGGGCGGTGCTCTCGCCGCCGGGCAGGACGAGGGCGCGCAGTCCCTCGAGGTCGGCGAGGCGGCGCACCTCGCGCACTTCGGCCCCCAGATCCCGGAGGATGCGCGCATGCGCGGCGAAGTCGCCCTGGAGGGCGAGGACGCCGGCGGGGCCGCCGCTCACCAGCCGCGTTCCTGCAGGCGCTCGCCGATGGGGATGGCGGCCACGTCGAGGCCGCGCATGGGCTGGCCCAGGCCGCGCGAGGCCTCCGCCACCGCCCGCGCGTCGGCGTGATGGGTCGTGGCCTTCACGATCGCTCGGGCGCGGGCGGCGGGATCGGACGACTTGAAGATCCCGGAGCCCACGAACACGGCCTCCGCCCCCAGCGCCATCATCAAGGCCGCGTCCGCGGGAGTGGCGATGCCGCCGGCAGCGAAATTGGGGACGGGCAGCCGGCCATCGCGGGCGACGCGCCGGACCAGCTCGTAGGGCGCGCCGAGGTCCTTGGCCTCGCGCATCAGCTCCTCCGGCCCCAGGGTGGTCAGGCGGCGAATGGCGGAGACGACCGCGCGCATGTGGCGCACCGCCTCCACGATGTTCCCCGTGCCCGCCTCGCCCTTCGTGCGCACCAGGGCCGCGCCTTCGCCGATGCGGCGCAGGGCCTCGCCCAGGTCGCGGCAACCGCACACGAAGGGAACGGTGAACGCGTGCTTGTCGACGTGATACGCCTCGTCGGCGGGGGTCAGGACCTCGCTCTCGTCGATGAAGTCCACCCCGAGCGCTTCCAGCACCCGCGCCTCCGCGAAGTGGCCGATGCGGCACTTCGCCATGACGGGGATGGTCACGGCACCCATGATGGCCTCGACGATCGAGGGGTCGGCCATCCGCGCCACGCCGCCTTCCTTGCGGATGTCCGCGGGCACGCGCTCGAGGGCCATGACCGCGACGGCGCCCGCCTCCTCCGCGATGCGGGCCTGGGCCGCGTCCGTGACGTCCATGATCACGCCGCCCGCGAGCATCTCGGCCAGGCCCGTCTTGAGGCGCAGGGTCCCCGTCTCCACTTCCGTCATCGCGTGCCTCCCCCCTCCGCTTCCGCGCGCGCGCAGGCCAGGATGGCCCGGGCCGAGCGGTCGATGTCCTCTTCGGTGGTGGACCAGTTCGAGATCGAGATGCGCATGGCATCGAGCTCGTGCCAGCGCGTGCCCGCCATCCAGCACGTCCCCTCGCGCTGCACGCGTCCCACCACCGCCCGCGTGAACGCGCCCGCGTCAGCGCCCTTCGGCTCGAAGCGCGCCAGCACCTGGTTCAAGACGACCTCGTTGAGGATGCGCACCTCGATGCCGGCCCCGGCCGCGCCGGCGCGGAGGCGGTCGGCCATGCGCGTGGCCAGGCGGCAGCAGCGCTCGACGAGCGCGGTCACGCCTTCGCGGCCCAGGCTGCGCAGCGCCGCGTACACTGGGAATCCACGCGCGCGGCGCGAGAACTCGGGCGTCCAATCCTGGGGGTCGCGCTCGGCCCCGTCGGACTGGACGAGATAGGCCGCGCGCCCGGTCATGGCCGCCTTGTGCGCCACGCGGTCGCGGACGATGGCGATCCCGGAGTCGTAGGGAACGTTCAGCCACTTGTGCCCGTCCGTGGCCCACGAATCCGCGCGCTCCACGCCGCGGAAGAGGTGGGCGCGGGCGGGAGCCATGGCCGCCCACAAGCCGAAGGCCCCGTCCACGTGCACCCAGGCCCCGCGCTCGTGGGCGATATCGGAGATCTCGCCGACGGGATCGAAGGCGCCCGTGTTCACGTTGCCGGCCTGCGCGCAGACGATGGTGGGACCGTCGAGGGAGGCGAGCGCCCGGCGCAGGGCGTCCGCCTGCATTCGGCCCTGCCCGTCCGCGGCCACGCGCACCGCGCGCCCGCTGCCCAGGCCGAGGAGGCGCAGCGAGGTCAGGATCGTGACGTGCGCCTCCGCCCCCACCACCACGTGGACGGGGGGCGCGCCCGGGAGGCCGTCCTCCTCGACGTCGTATCCCGCCCGCGCCAGCACGGCGTGGCGTCCGGCGGCGATGCCGGTGAAGTTCGCCATCTGTCCGCCCGTGACGAAGCCGACGCTGGCGGAAGCGGGGAGGCCGAAGAGATCGAGCAGCCAGCCGGCGGCCACGTCTTCCACCACGGCCGCGGCGGGCCCGCAGGCATAGAGGCCGGCGTCCTGGTCCCAGGCGGAGACGAGCCAGTCCGCGGCCAGGGCGGCGGGGACGCTGCCCCCGATCACGAAGCCGAAGTAACGCGGCCCCGCGCTGGCGATGAGCCCCCCGTCCTGGGCGGCCGCGGCCAGTCCCTCCACGACTTCCAGGGGAGCCTGGCCCTGGGCAGGGAGGGCGCCGCCCAGGCGGGCGGCCAGGCCCTCGCGGGTGGCGGTGGCGCCCACCGGGCGCTCGCGCAGGGAAGCCAGGAACTGCTCGGCCAGGGCGGCGGTGCGGGACAGGAGGGGATCGCTCATCGGGCCCTTCCTCGAATGTGTCGATTCATTCTCATCCTCGGCCCCCTACGGCCGACGAAGTTAATCTTGACTTGTCCCCATCGTCAAGAGGAATATTGTCACCATGACAATGTGGACACCGGACCTCCGCCAGCGCGCGGGCCCCCGCTACCTCGCCATCGCGGAGGCCCTGGCCGAGGACGCGGGCGGGGGACGCTTGCACCCGGGCACGCGCTTGCCCACCCACCGCGACCTGGCCGACCGGTTGGGGGTCACGGTGGGCACGATCACGCGCGCCTATGCGGAGGCCACCCGGCGCGGGCTGGTCACGGGCGAAGTGGGCCGGGGGACGTTCGTGCGCGCACGGGGGCGGCCGGCGGCGGTGGTGGCAGTGCCCGAGGCGGGACTCATCGACCTCAGCGCGAACCTGCCCCCGGCGGCGGCGGTCAAGCAGGAGGCGGCCACCCTCGCGCGCACCCTGGCCGCACTCTCCCGGCGCCAGGACCTCGGACGCCTGCTCGCCTATCCGCCCGAGGGGGGCGCTCGCGAGCACCGCGCGGCGGGCGCGGAGTGGATCCGGCGCGGCGGGTTCGCCACGACCGTGGAGCGGGTGCTCGTCACGAGCGGAAGCCAGCACGGGATGACGGCCGTGTTCGCCGGCCTGTTCGCGCCCGGCGACGTCGTCGCCACCGAAGCCCTCACCTATCCGGGGATGAAGACGCTGGCCGGCCTGCTCGCCCTCCGCCTGCAGGGCGTGGCCATGGACGAGCAGGGCCTCCGGCCGGATGCCTTCGCGGCCGCCTGTCGTGCCCGCCGTCCCAAGGCGCTGTACTGCGTGCCGAGCCTGCAGAACCCCACGACGGCGGTCATGCCGGCGTCGCGCCGTCAGGAGATCGCCGCCATCGCGCGGCATCATGGAGTGCTGATCGTCGAGGACGACGTGCACGGCCGGCTGCTCGCGCGGCCCCACGCCCCCCTGTCCACGTTCGCGCCCGACAACTCCGTGTACGTCACCGGCACCTCGAAGGTGCTCGCGCCCGGCCTGCGCGTCGGGTTCACGGTGGCGCCGCCCGCGCTCTTTCCGCGCATCGCCGCCGCCATCCGCGGCACGACCTGGATGGCCGCCCCCCTCATGGCGGAGATCGCCTCGCGCTGGATCCAGGACGGGACGGCCGAGACCATCCTCGCGCGCAAGCGCAAGGAAGCCGCGGCCCGTTACCGCATCGCCCGGAAGGCGCTGGAGAGGTTCGCGATCCAGGCCCATCCCGAGGCCTACCACCTGTGGCTCGCCCTGCCGAAGCCGTGGCGGGCGGAGTCCTACGTGGAGGCGGCGCGGCGGGCGGGCGTGGCCGTGACCGCAGCGTCGGCGTTCGCGGTGGGGCGCGGGGCGGCGCCGGAAGCGGTGCGCGTGTGCCTGGGCGGCGCGCGCGATCAGGACGAGCTCGGACGCGGGGTGGCCCGACTGGCCGCGCTTCTGGCCGGCAGTCCCGAAGCGCCGGTCGCGTCCGGACCCTAGCGGCGGACGACTCCGCTCAGCGCCGCGCGTGCCTTGGTCACCTCGAGGCGGGAGGCGTCCGCGCGCCCGCACTGCTTGACCAGCAGCGCGTAATAGCGCTTCGCGCGGGCCGCATCGCCGGCGGCCTCGGCCGCGCGGGCGGCGCCGGCGAGGCTGTGATATCGGCCGGGGGCGACGCGCAGGCTCGCGTCGTATGCGACGAGGGCGCCCGCCGCGTCTCCGCTCTCGAGGAGGAGGTCGGCCAGGGTCTCGCGCGCGGGCAGGATGGAGCCGGGGGTGACCGGGCTCTTGTCCGTCGCGTCTTCGAGGTCCGCGGCCGCGCGCATCAGGCGCACCGCCTCCTCCGCGCGTCCTTCCGCCTGCGCGACGATCGCCGAGGCCTGGCCGCGGAGGACGCGGACCTGGTCGCCCCAGTAGGAATCGTTCTTCGCCCGCAGCCGGTCTTCGATCTCCTGGAGGCGGGAGACGGCAGTGCGAGCGGTGGGGAGGTCGGACTGCCGGGCGGCACCGACCGCGCGCGCGAACACGACGATGGCTTCCGTGTGCGGGAACTGCGCCCAGGGAAAGCTGGACGGGGCCAGCGTCAGTGCCGCCGCCCTCGCCCAATCGCGCCGTTCGAGCGCGTGACGCGCGGGCACGGCGGCGAGGGCGTAGGCGGCCGCGAAGTTCGGGACGTCGAGAGTGGCCACGCGTCCGATCTGCTGGAGCACGCCGTCCGCCTCCGCGTCGCGACCCTCCTGAAGGTAGGCGTACTCGAGGTAGTCCAGGGCGTGCAGCTCGTCGAAGGAAGTCGCCCCCGGGTGAAGCCGGGCGGCCACGCGGCGCGCGGCCTCCGCGGAGGCGAGGTTGGCGGCGACCGACTCCTCCCACAGTCCGAGCCTCGTGAAGATGTGGGACGGCATGTGCAGGGCGTGGGGCGCGGAAGGCGCGATGCGGGCGTAGGCGCGGGCCGCGGGCAGGGCCAGCTCCGCCAGCGGCGGGTAGTCGAAGCTGTGGATGACGTAGTGCGCGATTCCCGGATGATCGGGCGCGCTGGGCAACACGGCGTTGAGGACGTCCGCCGCCTTCTTCTGCACGGTGTACGTCTTGTCGGCGGGAGACGCCGTTCCGAGCAAGGCCAGGCCGTAGAAGATCGCCGCCTCCTTGTCCGCCGCGTAGCGCGCGTGGACCTGCTCCATCGCGCCCGCGAAGGCGGCCGATCGTGCGCGGTGATCCAGGTGATCGGCCCCGGCGTAGAACTCCTTCACCGCGGCCACGTAGTCCCGCTCGCGCGCGGTGGGCGGGCCGGGGGTGGCGGCCTTCTCGGCTTCGTCCAGCCCGCGCGCCAGCTCCGCCGCGCTGGGGGCAGCGGTCGGGTTGGCCGCCGCCCAGATGGGATGGAACAGGGTCATGGCGATGCCCCAGTGCGCCATCGCGCAGGCGGGATCCGTGGCCAGCACGTCCTGGAACGCGCGCTCCGACTCCTCGTAGGCGAACGAGTGCAGGAGAGCGACCGCGCGCTGGAACTTCGGCCGCGCCGCCGCCGAGCAGGAGACGGCGAAGTCCACCGTCCCCAGCTTCTCGCCCGGTTCGACGGAGTGCTGGTGCGCCTGCTGGGCGAGAGCGGGGAAGGCGGCGACGGCGAGGAGCGCCGCCGCCACGATCACGCGTCTCCGGTCAGGGCCCCGTCGGTGCCGGCTTGCAGGCGTTGAGAGTGGCGGTGGGGTCGATCGCATCCTTGCCCTCGATCACTTTGGCCACCTTGCCGTCCTTCCGGATCACGAACGTCACGCGGTTGGCGTAGCCCGCGGGGTTGGCCACACCGTAGGCCTTGGCGGCGACGCCCTCGGGATCGGCGAGCAGGGGGAACGGCAGGTTGAGGCTTTCCGCGAACTTGGTCTGCGTCTCCAGGTTGTCCATCGAGACACCCAGGACCTGGGCGTCTTGGTCGGCGAACTGCGCATGGACGTCGCGCAGCCCCGACATCTCCTTCGTTCAACCGCCGGTGAAGGCCTTGGGGAAGAACGCGAGCACGACCGTCTTCTTGCCGCGGTAATCGGCCAGCTTCACCGTCTTGCCGTTGGAGGCGGAGAGGGAGAAGTCGGGCGCGACGTCGCCGGGCCCCGCGCGCATCGGCGTGTCCGCCGCGGCGAGCAGGAACAACAGGGGGACCATGGCGTGCATCAGCACCTCCGGATGTGCGAGAGGAGGAAACGTTAACCCTGGGCGGGGTGGAGGTCAAAGGGGAGCGGCGAGATGTTCAGCCGCCGAGGCCGAGCGCGGCCACGACCGCCTCCAGGGCCGGACCGCAGTCGGCGGCGACCTTGAGCGAGAGGAGCTCGTCCGCGCGCGTCCGGCCCAGGTTGACGGCGGCCAGGGGCTTGCCCAGGTCGCGAGCGGCCAGGCAGAAGCGCAGCCCCGAGAAGACCATCAGCGACGAGCCGACGACGAGGAGCGCGTCGGCGGCGGCCAGCGCCGAAAGCCCCGCCGCGACCCTCTCGCGCGGCACGTTCTCGCCGAAGAACACCACCGCGGGCTTGAGGACGCCCCCGCAGGCGGGGCAGTCGGGCACCCGGAACTCCGAGAAATCCGCCTCCACCTGCGCGTCCCCGTCCGGGCGGGCGGAGGGAGCCGCGCGCAGGCCGTCGCCGAGGGTCGCCAGGAACGCGCCATTCCAGGCGAGCAGGAGCTCCTGCACGTCGGCGCGGCGGAGGCGCGTGCCGCACTGGAGGCATTCGACCTCGTCGAGCCGTCCGTGCAGGTCGATCACCCGGCGGCTTCCGGCGCGCTGGTGCAGCGCGTCGACGTTCTGCGTGACGATGGCCATGGCGTAGCCGCCGTGCTCGAGCCGCGCCAGGGCGCGATGGACGGCACTCGGCGCCGCCCCCGCCACGCGCGCCCAACCGAAGAGGCTGCGCGCCCAATACCGGCGCCGCGCGGCCGGACTGTCCACGAACTCCGCGTAGCGGACGGGTGGGCGGCTCTTCCAGGCCCCGTCGTGATCCCGGTATTCGGGAATCCCGGAGGCCACCGAGCAGCCGGCGCCGGTCAGGACGAGAAGCCGCGGGTGGCCGCGGATGAAATCGGTGAGGCGCTCGTCCCACGCCGGTGCCGTCGCGACCGTGGCGGCCATCGCACGAGTCTACGCGGAGAAGTGGCACACGATGTGGAGCCGCCCCTGCTCCAGACGCTGCTCTCCAGCCTCGGAGAGGCGCGCGGCGGCAGCGACCGCTAGGGCGCCTCCGCTTCCAGGAGCCAGGCCCCGGGCCCGGCGAGGAACGCATCGAAGTCGGGCACCTCGGCATCGGGCTCCGCACCGTGGGCGGCGAACGTGCCGGCCGGGAACGACGTCGTGAGCGCGACGCACCCCATGCCCGCCGCGCGAGCGGCCAGGACGCCGGCGGGCGCGTCCTCGAAAGCGAGGCAGTCCTCCGGCCGGATTTCGATGAGCTGGGCCGCGGCGAGGAACACGTCCGGGTGGGGCTTGCCGCGCGCGAGGGTGTCCGAGCGGACCACCTGGGTGAGCCGGCGGGTCAGGCCCAGCTCGCTCAGGGTGTGCGCGACGTTCTCGAGAGGCGCGGAGGTCGCGAGAGCGGGGGGGAGCCGCCGCCGCTCCAGCGTGTCGAGGAGCCGCAGGAGGCCGGGCAACGGCGCGAGTCGTCCCCTCGACAGCTCGCGATAGAGCTGTTCCTTCTCGTCCGCGAAGCGGCTCTGCTCCTCGGGTGAAAGGGGCCGCTCGAACAGGATGGGGAAGATGTCGCGGTTGCGCTTGCCGTCGAGGCGCGCGCGCATGTCGCCCGTCAGCCGGGGCAGCCCGTGGCGATCGGTGAAGAGCGCGAAAGCCTCCTCGTGCAAGGCCATGTTGGCGACGAGGGTGCCGTCGAGATCGAAGATGAAGCCACGGGGACGGCGCGGAGAGGAGGGACCTCGCATCGCCGTCGATTGTCGCACGCACCTCTTTCGCTACGGGATCTCGTTCGCGTTCCACCGGGTTGGATCGCGCGGGGCCTCGAGGGCGGCGCATGAAAGGCGGCTGAGGACGCAACCGATGGATGTGCAGTCTCTTGCGAATTCAAATGAGGATGCGGTGAGGGGTCCCGGCGCGGCACGGGCAGTGCACTCCCTCGGCAGGCCAGGAAGGCGAAAGCCTGAAGGGATTCGATGGGCGCTGAGCCAGACCTGCTTTGGGCGAAGGGAGAGAGGGCCCGCCGGTTCCGCTTCGGGGTCTTCGAGCTGGACCCGCGAGGCGGCGAGCTGTGGAAGGCGGGCGTGCGCACGCGCCTCCAGCCTCAGCCGGCGCGCGTCCTCAGCCTGCTCGTCAGCCGCTCCGGCGAGCTGGTCACACGGGAGGAGATCCAGCGCGAGGTCTGGCCGGAAGGCACCTTCGTCGACTTCGAGCAGTCCCTCAACTTCTGCATTCGCCAGATCCGCACCGCGCTGGGCGACCAGGCGGCGACGCCGCGCTACGTGGAGACCCTTCCCCGCCGGGGCTATCGCCTGCTGGTGCCGGTCGAGATCGTGGGCGGCGGCGACTCCGCAGCTTCCGAAGTGGAATCCAAGCGCGCGCCGGCGCTGGTCCAGGGTTTCCCGGCCGCCGCGGTCGCGCTCTCGCGCCCGCGCCCGCTACGCCGGCCGACGGTGATGGCGGCCGCCGTGCTCGCCGGCCTCGTGGCCGGTGTCGCGGGAATGACGCTGCTCGTGCCGCACCCGGCCGCGGCCGTGCCCGCGTTCCAGCGCGTCACGTTCGGCCGCGGGTACGTGGATTCCGCCCGCTTCGGGCCCGAAGGCCAGGTCATCTACACCGCGGCCTGGGACGGCCGGCCCACCTCCGGATTCGTCGTGAGGACGGCGTCCCTGGACGCGCGGCCCCTGCCTCTTCTCGGCACGCGCATCGTGGCCGTGACCCAGCCCGGCGAGCTCCTCTTCTTCGCGGGGGAAGGGAAGACGCTGAGCCGCGCGCCGCTTCTCGGCGGTCCGGCCAAGGCGTTGCTCGAGGACGTCGTCGCGGGGGATGCCGCGCCCACCGGAGACGATCTGGCCGTCGCACGTTCGAGCGAGGGAGGCCCCGCGCGCATCGAGTACCCGCTGGGCCACGTGCTGGGCACGGCCTTGCGCCCGTCTGCGCTGCGCATCTCGCGCGACGGGCGCCGGGTCGCCGTGGCCGAGCATCCGGTGGCCGGCGACGATCGCGGGCGGGTCGTGCTCTTCGAAGGGAACGGGCAACGGCGCGTGCTCACGGATGGTTGGGCGAGCCTGAATGGCATGGCCTGGTCTCCGGATGGGAGCGAGGTGTGGTTCACGGCCACCCGCGTCGGCGCCGATTGCGCGCTGCAGGCGGTCGATCTCGAGGGCCGTGTGCGTACGCTGGTTCCCGCCCTCGGACGCCTCGTCCTCCACGACGTCTTCGCGGACGGACGCGCCCTCCTCGAGCGGACGACCTTGAAGGCGGAGGTGCGTTTCCGCGGCGCCGCCGACGAGGCGGAGCGGGACCTGTCCTGGCTGGACCTGCCCCGTGTCGCGCAGCTCTCCGGCGACGGCCGCTCGATCCTGTTCTACGAGAGCGGAGAGGGGGGAGGCCCCACCTACGCGTCGTACCTGCGCGCGATCGACGGGGCGGTCCCCGTGCGCCTCGGCTCCGGCCGCGCCATGGCCCTGTCGAACGATGGGCGATTCGCGGTCTCGATCCCGGTCGAGGCGCCGGATCGGATCGACCTCCTACCCATCGGCCCCGGCGAGGTGCGACAGGTGCGCGAGCCGGGAATCGTCGAGTTCCAGTGGGCCGCCCTCACTCCCGATGGCCTCTCGCTCGTGTTCACTGGCGCTGGCTCCGGCGGCCGCGTGCGCGTGTACGTCAAGCCGCTGGCGAGCGGGGCGGCGCGGCCGGTCACGCCCGACGGCATCGGCCTCTGGGGGAATGCCATCGCCCCCGACGGCTCGGCGGTGGTCGCGCGATGTGAGAGCGCGCTGTGCGTGTATCCCCTGGCCGGCGGGGAGCCGCGCCGGATTGCGGACAGCGACAAGATGATCCCGGTGGGCTGGCCGGCCGCCGGCGTCGTGATCGCGCGTGACGCCTGCCTGGTCCCCGCCCGTCTCTTCCGGTTCGACCTCGCCACGGGCCGGCGCACGCGGTGGCGCGAGCTGGTCCCGCCCGATCGTTCGGGGGTGCGGCGCATCAATTCGGTTTCCATCGCCGCCGACGGACAGTCGTATGCCTACAGCTTCACGCGCCAGGTGTCGGATCTCTATGCGGTGACCGGGCTGCGCTGAGCCGATCGGTCTTCTTCTTCAGAACCGAATCGCCACCTGCAGTCCGGGGAGGGCCGCGATGGCCGAGGGCGGGGTCGCGCGCCAGCCGTAGCGGGGAACTTGTGCCCCTATGGCGGCCCCGAGGCCCACGCTCCCGGCCAGGATGGCGCCCGACTGCCAGGAGGCGACGCCCCATTTGTCGAGGGAGCCGCGCGATGCGGCCGCCACCGCGCCGATCCACACCGCCACCCCGATCACGGCGCCACGCTTGAGCTGGTTGCCGGTCCGGCTGCGCACCTCGAACCGCTGCACGTCGGCCAGGGGCACGTGGCGATAACGTCCGTCGCTCGTGTAGATCACGACCTCGTCCTTGCTGCGCCCGCGCAGGTACCCTTGCACGTAATCCTGGTTGCGGAGCTGAAGGCGCACGGTCTGAGGGAGCGGCGGAGCGGGGGCGGTCTGGGCCTGTGCGACTCCGGCGCCGAAGAGCAGGAGAGACAGGGCGACGGCGACGTATCGCATGCGGACCTCCGTGATCGTGGGCCTTCCGTCAGTTATAGACCCGACCTTCGCCCGGGCAGGCCCCGCCGGTCTCTTTTCGACGCATGAGTACGAAATGAGCGGCGCGTGATCTAAGGCAACGCGCGCGCCGACATGGCGTAGAAAGGGGAATGATTCGCCTGATCACGGCCACCCTCCTCCTCCCGTTGGCGCTCGCGAACGCGGCCTCCGAGTTCGCGGGGGCCTGGTGGGGAACCGCCTCCCACGATGGCGAGACCACGCCCATTGGCATCGAGCTCGAGCCGGGGGAGGACGGCAAGGTCCTCATCAAGCTGTCGTCCCCGATCGTCCACCTCCGCCACGCACCCCTCGGCCGCGCGCCCCTCGCGGTCGAGGGCAACTCGGTCAAGGTGGGCCCGTTCACCTTCACCTACGACCGGGCCGCGCGGACTCTGACCGGAACCGTCCCCGAAGGTCTGGCGCCCGTCTATGAGCTGCCGTTCACCCTCCATCACGTCGAGCGGCTGGAC
>DASTLK010000171.1:0-6857 GCA_035715025.1 Vicinamibacteria bacterium | reverse complement strand
CGCTCGAAAATCCACGGCTCCGGGAAATCGTTCAGCGATTCCGACCTCCAGGAAACGGGCGCGAAGAGGGAGCGCGAAGGGGGCGCTGCTTCGAGCCCGAAGCCGCCCGCGGCCAAGGACGGCGGCAACACCAGCGCGGCGGCCACCTCCGACGATGCCGGCAGTGGTGCGACCGGAGAGAGCGCGAAGAAAGCGCGCGGCTTGGAGCTGAAGACGCGCCTGGCCAGAGTGAACCTCGAGCTCACCGCCGCGGAGGCCACGCTCAAGGAGGCCGAACGGCAGTGGAACGCGGTGTACATGCATTCCGTCGGCTACCCCCTCGAGCAGGCGGCCGCCCACCTGGCGAATGCTCGAAAGGACTTCGGCCGCCTGACCAAGGAACGGGACGACATCGAGGACACCGCCCGGCGCGAGGGGATACCTCCGGGCTACATGCGCTGACGAGCGCAGGTGCAGCCGCCGGCGCGCGCCGTCGTCGGCGGAGCAGGGGACGGCCGTCGATGCCGTCCCACAAGCGGACGGATCGCGTCCCGAAACGGACAGAAAGGCGCTCGTCAAGGAAAGTCAAAGCCTTGTGCCGTCGCGCGTTGAGGGCGTCTGGCGCTGGTACTCTGATTGCTGTCTCCGCGTGCCCATGAGCATCGCCTCCGACGTCCGTCTCGCCCTCCGGACGCTCCGACGACGGCCCGCCTTCACGCTCCTCGCCTGCGCGATCCTGGCGCTGGGGATCGGGGCCAGCACGGCGATGTTCAGCGTCGTGGACGCGGTCCTCATCCGCTCGCTCCCCTACCGCGACGTCGACTCGGTGGTCGTCGTGTTCGCCGACGGCCGCCCGCTCGGGCTGGACGACCGCCTGCCCACCACCGCCGGCGACTTCCTGGACTGGCGCGAGGGCCAACACGTCTTCTCGGGGCTAGCGGCGCTACGCAACGAGACCCGGCGCATCACCAGCCTCGACACCCCGGTCGTGCCGCTCGTGCACGCCGTGACCGCCGATTACTTCGACGTGCTCGGCGTGCGGCCGCTGCTGGGTCGCACCTTCGCCCCGGGCGAAGATGCCGCGGGCAGGGACGACGTCGTGATCCTGTCCTACGGCGTCTGGCAGGCGAGCTTCGGCGGCGATCCGAGCGTCGTCGGGCGAAAGGTCACGCTCGACGAGCGGCCGTTCACCGTGATCGGCGTGATGCGCCCCGACCTCTGGAGCGCGCATCTCTTCGCGGTGCAGCCAGGGCTTTGGGTCCCAAGCCCGTTCGAGTCGCTGCGCAACGAGCGCCGCAACCGAGAGATCATGGTTTACGGCCGGCTGCATCCCGGGCAGACACTCCCCGCCGCGCAGGCGGCGATGGCGGAGGTCGCGGCCCGTCTGGCCGAGCAATACCCTTCGACCAACGCCCGCTGGTCGGTGACGCTCGTCCCGTTGCGCGAGCACGCTGTCGGCGCGTTCAGCGCGACCGGCGGGATCCTGATGGCGGCCGTCGGCCTGGTGCTGCTGATCGCTTGCGCCAACGTCGCCAACCTGACCCTGGCGCGGGCCAGCGAGCGTGTCCAGGAGGTGGCGATGCGCACGGCGCTCGGCGCCAGCCGCTCGCGCATCGTCGCGCAGCTCCTGGCCGAGAGCCTGCTCTTGTCCCTGATCGGGGGCGGGGTCGGGGCCGCGCTGGCCTCCTTGGGCGCTCCTGTCCTCGCCACGCTCATTCCGACGGCGGCCAACGTCCCCTTCCTGGACCGAGTCGGCGTGGACCTGCGCGTGCTCGCCTTCGCGATCCTGGTGTCGCTCGCGTCGGGGGTGCTCTTCGGCCTGGCGCCGGCTCGCCAGGCACTGCGGCTCGACCTCGTCCAGGTCTTGCGCGAGGGCGGGCGCGCCGCCACCGGGCGGCCGACTCGCCGGTTGCGCGAGGCGCTGGTCGTCGGCGAGGTCGCTCTGGCCGTGGTGGTCGTGTCGGCCGCGGCGCTCCTGCTGCGCAGCTTCGTGGGCCTGCTGGGGGTGCCGCCCGGCTTCGACGCCGGCAGAGTCTTGAAGCTCCGCACCTCGCTGCGCGGCGAGGAATTCCGGTCGCCTGGAGCGCGCATCGCGTACTTCGAGGAGCTGCAGCGCCGCCTGCGGGGCCTGCCCGGAGTGAGCGCGGTGAGCGCGGTGAGCTTCGAGCCGCCGCCCGCGACGACGGGGGCGGGCCGCTTCGCCGCCGTCGCGCTGCGCTTCCCGGAGCGGCCCGACGACGAAGCGAGCGCGCCCAGCGCGATGCAACGCGTCGTGCTGCCGGACTACTTCGAGACCATGGGCATCCCGGTGGGGCGCGGGCGCGGCGTGCTGCGCGACGACACGGCGACCGCTCGGCGCGTGGCCGTGATCAGCGAGAGCATGGCGCGCCGCTACTTCAGGGACGTGGAGCCGATCGGGCGCAGCTTCTCGCTGCGCGCCCCGGGGGCGATGCCGATGGAGGTCGTGGGTGTCGTGGGCGACGTGGTCACGGGCGGTGGCGATCCGACGCCGCAGCCGGTCTTCTACGTTCCATACGCGCAGGCGCCGTTCCTGGTGATGAGCGTCGTGATGCGTGTGCCGCACGGCGATCCGAGCGCCCCCGCCCACGAGGCCGAGCGGGTGGCCTGGTCCCTGTCGCGCTCGAACAACGTGTACGCAATCGAGACGCTCGACCGTCACGTCGCCGACCTCAACTGGCGCGCGCGCTTCGGTGCTCAGCTCCTGTCGGGGTTCGCCGGGCTGGCGCTCGTTCTCGGCGCCGCCGGGATCTACGCCGTGGTGTCCTATACCGCCTTGCAGCGCCGCGCCGAGATCGGCGTCCGCATCGCTCTCGGGGCCAAGACCGGCGACGTCCTGGGCCTCGTGCTCGGAAGCGGCCTCCGCCTGGCCGCGGTCGGTCTTTTCCTCGGGACGCTGGCCTCCGCGTTGCTCACGCGGGTCTTGACGGGTTTCCTGTACGGCGTCGCTCCTGGAGACCCCGCGACGCTGGCCGCCGTCGCCGGGCTGCTGCTGGCGGTGGCGACGGTCGCCTGCCTCGGGCCCGCCTGGCGCGCCAGCCGCGTGGACCCACAGCTGGTGCTCCGGGAGTAGGCGATCTGCTTTTCCGGAGTGAAACGGATCGGCGCTACACTCCGCCGCGACCCATGCCCTCGAGCGACGGCGCGGGCGCGAGCCCCGCCGGTGGCCGCTTCGAGACGACGCAGTGGAGCCTCGTCCTGGCCGCCGGCCAGCGCGGCTCGGCGGCGGCTGAGGATGCGCTCGCCCGTTTGTGCTCGCTCTACTGGTACCCGGTCTTCGCCTTCGTGCGGCGCCGGGGCTACTCGGCCGACGACGCACAGGACCTCACGCAGGGTTTCTTCGCCCGGCTCATCGAGAAGGGTGACCTGAGCGCGGCCGACCGCAGCCGCGGGCGGTTTCGTTCCTTCCTGCTCACGAACTGCCAGTATTTCCTCGCCAACGAGCGCGACCGGGCGCTCGCGCTCAAGCGCGGGGGCGGCCGCGTGCCGCTCTCGATCGATTTCGCCGCCGGCGAGGGCCGCTACGAGCGGGCCCTCGCCCATTCGGAGACACCCGAGCGGCTCTACGACCGGCAGTGGTGCCTCACGCTCCTGGAGGGAGTGTTCGAGGCCCTGCGCGCAGACTATGCCGCGGCGGGCAAGGAGAACGTCTTCGATCGCCTGAAGGAGTTCCTGACCGCCGGAGAAGACGCGGGGACGCACGCCGATGCGGCCCGCGAGCTGGGCTCCAGCCCGGGCGCGGTCAAGGTCGCCGTCCATCGGCTGCGCCGGCGTTACCGCGAGGAGCTGCGCCGGCGCGTGGCGGATACCGTCGGCTCGGACGAGGACGTGGAGGACGAGATCCGATGCCTCCTCGAGACCCTCCGCCCTGCGCGGGACGCCCGGTAACCTTCGGCGGGCAATCCTTGATAGGGAGGCAGGAGGACGATCCGATGGAACGGAAGACCTGCCCGAGCTGCGGTGCCGCCATCGAGGCGGAGCGTGCGGGTGGCCTGTGCCCCGCCTGCTTGCTGAAGGAAGGGCTGGAAGCCGAAGGGACGATGGCCGCGCCGCGTCTCCGTTGCCACGCCTGCCAGTCGACTCTCGTCGACGACGCGCGCTTCTGCGCCCGATGCGGAACGGCAGTGCCCGCGGAGCCGGCGGCGGAAGGAGACACCGTCCGCGCCGCCCTGGAAGCGAAGCTGCAGGCGCCGTACCGCGTCGTCCGCTTGCTGGGCCGGGGCGGCATGGGTGCGGTCTACCTGGCGCGCGACCTGGCCCTCGATCGCGAGGTCGCCATCAAGGTCGTCAAGACCGACTCCTCCGCGCGCGAGATCCAGGACCGGCTCCGCCGGGAAGCGAGGACGGCGGCCAAGCTCTCGCATCCGAACATCGTCCCCCTCCACGCCTTCGGTGAAGTGGAGGGGATGCCCTACTTCGTGATGGGCTACGTGCGCGGCGAGTCGTTGGCCGCGCGCCTCCGCCGCGACGGCAAGCTGCCCGAGGAGGAGGCCCGCCGCATCGTGGCCGACCTCGCGGAGGCCCTCGACCACGCGCACCGGCAGGGCGTGGTCCACCGCGACGTCAAGCCGGACAACGTCCTGCTCGACGACGAGTCCGGCCGCGCCCTGCTCACCGACTTCGGCGTGGCCAAGGCGCTGGGGACCGAGACGCTGACCGGCGTGGGCAGCGTGGTGGGCACGCCGTCCTACATGTCGCCCGAGCAGGCCGCCGGCCGCGCCGACATCGACGGGCGCTGCGACATCTACTCGCTGGGCGTCATGGCCTACGCGATGCTCACCGGCCGCTTGCCGTTCGAGGGGAGGACGGCGGCCGACGTGCTCACCAAGCACCTCACGCAGGAGCCGCCGCCCCTGCGCTCGCTGGTCCCCACGCTGCCCGACTCCACCGTGCTCGCCGTCGAGCGTTGCCTGGCCAAGGACCCGGCCCGGCGCTGGCCGGATGCCCGCTCGCTGAAGGTGGCACTGGGTGTGACCGAGGAACCCCACCTGCCCGACACGCAGCGGGGCATGGAGGGCCAGGGGCTCCTGGCCGCGTACATCATCATGCTGTCGCTGGCGCTGGTACGGGGGACGGGCACGCCCCTTCTGGGGTTCACCCTCGTCTCGGGCGGCTTTGCCCTCGTCTACGGAATGATCACCGCCCTCCTGATGCGCGAGGGGCTGTCCATCGGAGAGTCGCAGCGCGTCATCTGGACCGAGCCCTCATGGTGGCCGCTCTGGTATCAGCGAGGGCTGCGCCGGCGCGGCAACGTCTGGGACCGGCTGCCCGCCGCCGTGCGGCGGGTGCGGACGTGGCCGGCGGCGTTCCTCGCCCTCGGCGTCCTGGGTCAGTCCGATGCGCTCTTCCATTTTCTCGATTGGCGTGGCATCCCCGTTTCGCTTCACCTCGGGGTCGTGGCGGTCAGCGCCGTCCTGTTCTTGCTGTGGTACGTGCTGATGGTTCGCGCCCGGCGTGAGTTGCAGCGCCAGGGCCTCGACCCGCGCGACGCCGCACGCGTCGTGCTTGCCGTGCCGCCCAGCCGAACGAGCTTCTGGGCCCGGCCGCACATCGCGGCCGTCCTGCTGCCCGCCCCCCACGCGGGAGCGCCTCGCCGCGCCGGCTCGCCCCACGACCAGCTCCAGTCGATCCTGCGCCACGCCGACGAGCTGTCGGGCTCCCTGCGTCCGCTGGGAGCGCAGGCCGCGGTGGCGGCCCGTCAGCTCCTGGTCTCCATCGAGCACGCCGACCGCGAGCTGGCGGAGCTGGCGCGAAGCCTGGATGCCGGCGAGGGTGAGCGGCTGGCCGCCAAGATCGAGGCCCTCGGCGCCGCCTCGGCGCCCATCCGCCCGCTCCTGGAGAAGCAGCTCGAGCTGGTGCGGGAGCTTCAGGCGCGGATCGAGGAGGGCCGGGAGGAGCGCAACCGCAGGGTCGAGATGCTCAAGACCCTGGCCCTGCACCTCACCTCGCTCCGCGCGCGCGCGGCGGAGACGCCGGGCGAGGTGCCCTCGGTGAGCGAGCGCGTGCGGGCGCTCTGCGACGAGATCGGCGGCCAGGCGCTGGCGCTGGCCGAGGCGAGGGCTGCCGCCGGCCAAGGAAGTCCCGTCAGGGGCAGCGCTCGCCCGGCACGAACCAGCAGCGGGCCGGGGGCGAGCTCCTGACGGTGTGGGGCCCCCCGCGATTTTC
Source organism: Vicinamibacteria bacterium (assembly GCA_035715025.1). GTDB lineage: Bacteria > Acidobacteriota > Vicinamibacteria > Fen-336 > Fen-336 > AA29. Next base: position 695 of record DASTLK010000171.1, on the reverse strand, counting down.
GCAACCTTGGGCGATCCAGGAACGTCTCAAGGGGAAGACCGAGGCCCAGGAGGCGGCATGTCAATGTTCAAGAGATTGTTCGGACAGGAGAAGGACGTAGCCAAGCCGCGGATCCGGATCTGCGTCGAATGTGGCATGCCCATCGCAGAGCACAAGGAGTGGTGCGCCATCCTGCGCGGCCAGCAGGAGAGGGACGCCGCGAAGCAGCGGACGGCCTGACGTTCCGGCGGACCGCCCGGCGCCCTTCAGCCGGCGTGGGCTAGAGGGGCCGGGCGGGTCGGTCGTTCAGTCATCGATCGGCTTCAGCAGGTGCGTGGCCGTGTACTTGCCGACCCTGCTTCCGAGCTTGGTGCCCACCTCGGTGCTGTTGCGCCAGTGCATGCCGCCCCACACACGCGCGTTGCCCTCCTCGGCGTGGATCTCGGCGGCGCTCGTGTACTGACGAAGCGCGCCGGCATTGCCCTTGAACTCCAGCGAGAACTGATCGGTCTCGAACCACACCGTGTAGAACCCGAGGGCGCCGGCGCCGACCGTGGTGTGCGCGGCGGGATATTCGGGATGGGATGGTGTGGTGATGAAGGGTGTCCACGCCGCATCCGGCTCGGTCTCGCCGTTCCCATCCGTATCTCCGGCCCGGATGGCGGTCACCGGACGCCAGAACATGTACGTGTACTTCGCATCCCAAACGGCGATCA
>DASTLK010000170.1:0-5031 GCA_035715025.1 Vicinamibacteria bacterium | reverse complement strand
CCCGCCGTGGTCCGGCTGGCGGTGACGCCGCCGACCGCGCTCCTGGACGAGACGGTCGTCGTCCGCGTGAGCGGCCTGCGCCCGGACCAGGAGGTCGTCGTGCGGTCCTCCACGCCGGACGGCGACGCGCGGGAGTGGAATGCCGAAGCCTCCTTCCGGGCGGACGCCAAGGGCGTGGTCGACCTCTCCACCCAGGCGGCCGCGAGCGGCAGCTACACCGGCGTGGACGCCATGGGGCTGTTCTGGTCGGCACGGACGGCCACGCCCATGGCGTTCCCGAGGCCCATCTCGGGCACGATCGAGACGAGGCTGGAGGCGGTGGTGGACGGCAAGGTCGTCGCCTCCGCGACGCTGGCGCGGCAGATCACGACCGATGACATCAACGTCACGGAAGTGAAAGAGGACGGGCTGGTCGGCCGCCTCTACGAGCCTTCGGGGACGCGGCATCCAGCCGTGCTCGTGCTCGGCGGAAGCGAGGGCGGCATCCCGCCGACCTACGCGTCCGTCCTGGCCGGGCGCGGCTACGTCACGTTCGCGCTGGCCTATTTCCGCGCGGAGGGCCTGCCGAAGGATCTGGTGGAGATCCCGCTCGAGTACTTCCGGAGCGGCATCGAATGGCTGCGCGCGCGTCCTTCCGTCGACCCGGAGCGCATCGCCGTGCTCGGGATCTCGAAAGGCGGCGAGTTGTCGCTGCTGCTGGGCGCGACCTGGCCGCAGGTCAAGGCCGTGATCGCCCTGTCGCCCAGCAGCGGGATCGAGCTCAATCCGGCCTCTTCGCTCGATCAGCCCCAAGCGGCCGCCGCCGCCATCGCGGTCGAGAAGATCCGCGGACCCGTCCTCCTGGTGTCGAGCCGCGACGACGGCATGTCGCCGGCGGCGGTCATGAGCGACCGCGTCGTCGAACGGCTGCGTACGAGCGGATTCGCGCATCCGGTGGAGCATCTTCATTACGAGAGCTGCGCCCACGACCTGCCCGACGCCTGGCTGCCGCCATCGAACGGCGGCACGCTCGGCGCAGCCGCGGAGGGCACCATGCGCGCCTACGGGGACTACTGGCCGAAGGTGCGCGCCTTCCTCGAGCGCGCGATCGGGCCCGCCATCGCGCGGAAACGCTAGGTGAGGGCATCGGCGCTGACCGCGGCCCTCCTGATGTTGACGCGCGCGGCCGGGGCCGCGGCACCCGATCGGGCCGACCTGACCGGAACCCTTCGCCTCGCCCTCCCCGGCGGGGGCACGGCCCCGGCCGTCGACGCCGTGGTCTGGGTCGCGGGCGCGCTCCGGCCCGCCGGCCGCAGCAGCGCCCAACCGCCCGCGGTCACCTCCCGGGACAAGCGCTTCGACCCGCACGTCCTCGTGGTCACGCGCGGCACCACCGTCTCCTTTCCCAACGTGGATCCCATCTTCCACAACGCCTTCAGCCGCACGCCTGGCAGCGAGTTCGATCTCGGCCTCTACCGCCGCGGAGCGGCGCGCGGGTTCACGTTCCGCGGCACGGGCCTCGTCCACCTGTACTGCAACATCCACGCGGAGATGGCGGCCTACGTGCTGGTCCTCGATCCCGAAGACGCGTTCACGGTGGCGGACGCGGCCGGTGCCTTCCGCCTCCCCGCCCTTCCCGCGGGCCGCCACGTCGTCCACGTGTGGAGCGAGAAGGGCGGCGAGAAGGAGCTGACCGTCGATCTCGGCGCGGAGGGCGCGGCGCCCCTCGAAATCGCGCTCGACGCGTCCGCCTATCGCCCCATGCCGCACAAGAACAAGTTCGGGAAGGACTATCCACCGGCGACCCAGGGTGTCGACCGTTACTGAGGAGGGGCAGGGCCCCGGCCTCGCCACGCGCTTCTTCATGGGCGCCGCCGTCGTCATCGTGGTGACGGTCGGGCTCTCCGTCGCCCTGGCCAGCGGCAAGGCGGAAGGGGTGGCGCGCGAGCGGATCCGCGGTGAGCTGCTGCGCGTGCCCGCGCTCTTCGCGGGCTGGCGCGACTCCCAGATGAGCGCGCGGCGCGGGCAGGTCCGCGCGGTGGCCGAGCAGCCGGGCACGAAGGCGCTCCTGGCCGAGGGCGGCGGGGGGCCGGAGACCGCGCACGACACGTCCCTCGAGTTCGCGCGCGCGCTCGGGGCGGGCGCCGTCTTCCTCTTCGACACGCACGGCCGGCTGATCGTGCGCACGGACCGGCCGCGCGAAGAGGGTGGGCGCGACTTCTCGGGCGTGAGCTGGGTGTCGGTGCCGATCTCCCGGCTCACCGAAGCTTCCGCGTTCATCGCGGAGGTCAGCCGCGGCCCGGCCCTCTCGCTGGTGGCTTCGGCCCCGGTGCTCCAGGGCGCGGGCACGGAGCGCGTCCTCAACGGCGTGGTGTCCGCCGCCTTCCGCATGGACGACGAGCGGGCGCGCGAAGTCGGGCGCCTGGCCGGCGGCGAGGCCGCCTTCCTCGTCAACGCCGCCGCGCGCGGGGCGGTGCCGCGCCTGGAGGTGGTGGGCACGACCGAGGGCTTTCGCGACCCCGCGCTCGGGCGCGACGTGTCCGCGCAGAGCGGCACCACGGAGGCGCAGCTCGCCCGCGGCGACCTGCCCAGCCCATTTGCGCTGCGCGCGCGCGGCCGCGACTACCTGGCGACCCTGGTGCCGATCCTCTCCGGGAGCGGCGAGCCGGTGGGCGGGATGGTGGTGGGCCGCGCCAAGGACGAGGAGCTGGCCGCGATGCGGGAGATCCGCCGCAGCCTGCTCGGAGTCGGTGCCTTGATCCTCCTTCTTTCCGTCCCGCTCTCGTTTGCCTTCGCGCGCGCGCTGGCCCGCCCCATCCAGCAGCTCGCGATCGGCGCGGAGGAGATCGGGCGCGGCAACCTGGACGTGCCCCTGCCCAGGGCGGGCCGGGGCGAAGTCGGCGCGCTGGCCCGCGCCTTCGAGGTGATGCGGCGGGAACTGAAGGAAAAGGCGCAACTCGAGCAGCTGGTCGCCGACCTGCGCGGGCGCGGCGTGGATCCCACCTTGCGCGGCGTCCCGCCCACGGGGACGGACGGCCTGCCCTCCACCGGTCCCGTCCTGGGCCACCTCTTCGCGCAGCGGTACGAGATCCGCGGGCTGGTCGGCCGCGGGGGCATGGGCGCGGTGTATCGCGCCCTCGACCGCGAGCTGGACGAGGAAGTGGCCCTGAAGGTGCTCGAGAAGAGCGCCGGCGAGGGTACGCCCGGCGAGCAGCAGCTCCGCCGCGAGATCAAGCTGGCTCGGACGATCACCCACCCCAACGTCGTCCGCGCCTACGACTTCGGGGAAGCGGAGGGCGTGCGGTTCTTCACCATGGAGTACGTGGCCGGGGCCACGCTGCGCGAGCTGCTCGACGAGGAGGGCCGGCTCGCCCTCACTCCCGCCCTCCAGATCGCGAAGCAGGTGTGCCGCGGCCTGGGAGCCGTGCACCGTGCCGGGATCGTCCACGGCGACCTCAAGCCCGCCAACATCGTCGTGATGACGGGTGGCATCGCCAAGCTGACCGACTTCGGCGTGGCGCGCGTGCGCCGGCAGGCGGGCACTCCATTCGCGGGCACGCCGCCCTACATGAGCCCGGAGCAGGTGCGGGGAGCGGAGTTGGACGAGCGTAGCGACCTCTACTCGGCGGGCGTCCTGATGTTCGAGATGTTCACCGGCCGGCGGCCTTTCGACGCCGGCGATCCCTTCGAAGTGATGCGCCTCCATCTCGAGGAGGTGCCCCCCAACCCGCGGAGCCTCCAGCCGACGCTTCCGGAGCTGCTGGCGGACACGATCGTCGCCTGCCTGGCCAAGGCAAAGGCGGACCGGCCGGCGACGGCCGCGGACCTCGACCGCCTGCTCATGCGCGTCCGCACCTGACGCGGCGTTGACCATCGGCCGCGGAAGACTACAATCGCCGCTCCCGTGCGCCTCATCCGCCGGCTGCGCGATGCCGCCCTGATCCTGGCCATCGCGCTGCTCGCGACGACGGCGGAGGCCCAGTCGCCGCCGCCGTCTCCGGAGCCATTCCATCTCTGGGGCGAGATCAAGACCAACGCGCGCCACTCCCCCTTCCTGGAGACGCGGATCTTCACGCCCACCGGACCCGGGCCGTTCAGATTCGTACCGACGGGGTTCCAGCGGACTCCCGATGCCGGCACCGCGCTGGAGCTGCAGAACGTCACCCTGGGCGCGGAGGGCGACCTCGGGCTCGGCGTGGCCGCGAAGGTGGAGCTGCACGTCCTCGACCTCTACAACCGGAACCCCACCTCGTCCGACGATCGCCTCTTCGTGCGCCAGGCCTGGATCCGCTTCGGCCAGCGGGCGGAGGCGCTGCGCTGGGCGCCCGAGAGCCGCCTGTTCGTCCTCGCGGGCGTGGCCCCGCGATTCTCGAAGCCGACGGTTCGCGCGCTCGAGAGCTACGGCATGTGGCTCACGGCCGTGGGCCGGTTCGAGATGCCGCAGATCCAGGCGGGAGGGGCGCTGGGGCGCCGCGCCTATTGGCGGGCCCAGGTCGGCAAGGGCAACCCGCTCTACTACCGCGACACGAACGTGCTGGCGGGCGACAACGGCACGCGGGCCAGCACGCTCACACGGTCGCCGACCTACGAGACCGGCTTCCCCATCTTCTACGACGCCAAGGCCGACGACCTCGACACCCACGGGCAGCTCGAATGGGGCGTGGGCCTCGGCGCGCGGCGTGTCCGGCCCGAGCCCGCGCACGGCCTGGAGGTGGATGCTCTCGGCTGGTACTTCCATCGGCGGCTGGCGGAGTCCGTGACCTTGCGCGGCACGTCCGACCTGGGCGACCTCGAGCTTCTGCGCGGCCGCGGCTATCCCTTGCCGTTCGAGGGCCGCGACAAGTCGGAGGCCGGGCTCAACCTCGCCGCTCGCTACGCGAGGTGGCGGCTCGACGCCCAGCTCGTGCGCCAGGACATCGCGAAGCTGGTGCGCCGGGGCTTCGACGCCGAGCTCAGCGCGCTGATCCCCCTGCCCGGCCTGTTCCTCGTGGGTGAGACACCCGTCGGCAACTGGATCCGGCCCGTGGTCCGGGTGTCGATCATCGACAATCT
>DASTLK010000169.1:0-2422 GCA_035715025.1 Vicinamibacteria bacterium | reverse complement strand
GCCGCGGCCGACGATCGTCTCGGTGACCCCTGCCTCCGCCGTCGGCGCGACGGTCGCGGCGACCATCGAGGGGACCGGCTTCGATGCGAGCTCCAGCACGGTCGAGGTCCTCCAGCCGGACGGACGGCTTCTGGCCACGGGCACGATCACGCAGCGGATGCCCACGCGCCTGGTGGCCACCCTGGCCCTCGCCGGCGTCAGCCCCGGGCGCTACGAGGTGCGGGTGTCGAACCCGGACGGCACGCGATCCAACACCGCGACCTTGACCTTGACCGGCGAAGTCTCCGTCTCCCCCGCGCGCGGGCGCCCCGGCCAGCCCTTCACCTACACGGGGCGCGGGTTCACCGGGAACTCCGGCGTCACCTCGCACCTGCAGGGACCGGACGGCCTGGAATGGCAGGCCAAGCGCTACGGCACCAGCGCCGAAGGCACCTTCGAGCGGGAGATCAGCAGCGGCGAGTTCGTGCCCGGCACCTACGCCGTGTGGGCGATGGACGACCGCACGAAGACCACCAGCCCGAAGGCCACGTTCGAGGTCGTCCCCGCCGCGCCGCCTTCCCCCTAGCTCGGGATCCGAAGGACCTGGCCGGGCTGGATCTTGTCCGGGTCCTTGAGCTGGTCCCGGTTGGCGTCGAAGATCTTCTTGTAGGCGTTGGCATCGCCGTAGAACTGCTTGCTGATCTTCGACAGGGTGTCGCCCTTCTGCACGGTGTAGCTCCCCGCGGGCGCGGAGACGCCCCCGGCGGGACCGCCCTGGCCGGCGGCCGCTCCCGCGCTGACGCTGATGTCCGCGGCGAGGTCCGCGTAGGTGGGATCGACTTTCTTGATCTCGTCCCAGACCGCGTTCTTGACCTCCGCGGAGGGCGCCTCCGCCCTCAGCAGGAGCTTCGCGCCCTGCATCTCGATCGTGCGGATGGCCACGCCTCGAGCGTGCATCAAGCGGACGACGGGATCGTACTTGTGGCGAAGGACGGCGAGTTGATCCGTTGGGGCAGCCATGGGATGACTCCTTTTCTTTCAGCAGCGCGGAGGACACGCCATCCGCGCCACGGTTGCGACGATGCGCTCGTGGACCGGCTTGGGCAGGTATTCGTCGAAGCCTTCGGCGAGCGCGTAGCGCCGCTGCTCCGCGTTGCCGAAGCCGGATATGGCCAGGGCGGGCAAGTCGCCGCCCTCCCGCTTTTCCAGGCGGCGGACGCGGCGGATCAGAGTGAACCCGTCGTGGCCGGGGATGACGAGGTCGCTCACCAGCACGCGCGGGGGCGCGCTGAGCAGCGCGCGCAGCGCGTCCTCGACCCTGGCCACGGCGGTCACATCCGCCCCTTCGCTTCGCAGGAGGGTCCCGACGACCGCGAGCTCCTCGGGATCGTCGTCGACGAGAAGGACCGTGATTCCCTCGAGAGTACGCGACCGGACCATGGTGGGACCCCCGGTGTAGCGAGGGAGAAGCGGGAGCGCCACCGCCCCACGGGCGTGGCCAGGACGGCCGGCGAACGGGCCAATCCCCACCCTAGCATCGACCGGCCCCGAGCGGAAGGCCTCCCGTCTTTTCATCTCGGACTCAGGGTTGGTCCTAGCCGAAGATCTTCCGCAGGATCCCGCGCAGCTTCTCCGTGTCCTGGACTCGGTAGATGGCGGAGACCTTGATGCGCCACTCGTGGCTCACGCCGCGTCCGATGGCATCGCGGGCGAGGAACCCCTCCGCCATTTCGGTCAGGCCGATGTTGAGGCGCGTGCGGGCCGTGGCCCGGCGATACTGCACGGCCGCGTCGAGCTTGAACCGGTTGTTGTTGTAGCCGCTGCCCCACGAGACCAGGAGGTAGTCCACCGGGTCGCGCGTGACCGGATCCATGGCGCCCTGGGGCTCCCAGCCCAGGCCCAGCCGCAACGGGACGACCGCGCCCTCGTACACGAAGAGATGCTCGGCGCCGACGTTGAGGGAAACCGTGTCGCGGGTGGAGGACAGCGCGGGGGGCGTTTCGTCGAAGAAGTTGACGGGCCCGGGCTCTCCCGGAACGTGGTCCACCAGCGCGTCCGTCCACTGGTCGTGGGTCAGGGCCGCGGCCGCGGTCCAGCGCGGGGCGGGCCGCCAGGCCAAGCCCGCCGCAATCGATCGCGGGAGCCGGAACCGGCCCGCCGGCAGCGCGAACGTCGTCGGAGGTCCCGCCGTCGAGTGCAGCGCGCTGTGCGCGCGGTACGACGACCAGAAGGGCGCGTGATAGACGAGGCCCGCGTTCCACGCCGGATAGGTGAGGAGCAGGCCCACGCTGACGTTGTGCCCGCGCATGCGGGCGCTGCTCTGGCCGTCGACGAACGTGGTGGCCGCGGGCGGGCCGGAGTCTTCGAACAGGGAGGTGCGAGACCTCCAGTCGCCGCGCCAGAAATCGAGGCCGGCGCCCAGGGCGGTGCGGCTCGTCAATTT
>DASTLK010000168.1:0-3042 GCA_035715025.1 Vicinamibacteria bacterium | reverse complement strand
CGCCCGGCGGGTGCACCGTGATGGACTGGATCTGTGGTCGCAGGTTCCGCTGCAGGTAGGCGGCGACCAGCGTATCGAGCAGGGGGGAACGGCCCTGCTGGCCGACCAGGACCGTGCGCACCTGCAGGAAGCGCGCGGGCTCGCTCGCGATGGGCGTGCCCTGGCGGTTCGTGTACGGGGCCGACCACGCAGACCAGGTGCTGTCCGGAGTGGCCGTGTTCCCGCTGCGGGTCAGGACCTGGATCTCCGTTCCCGGGGGCAGTTCCGCCTCCCAGCGCACGCGTCCCCAGCTCGAGACGGTATCGGTGTCCTTGGCCTTCGAGGTGAACGTCCCCTTCGTCCCCGCCGCCGCCTCCAGGACATGCACGCGCCCGGGGTTCGACGTGGCCAGGAAGACCTCGCCCGTCTTCGCGCGCACGAGGTTCGTCACCTGCTCGGCGGGGAAGGACGTGACCATGGTCCAGGACCGATCCGCGCGCACCCGGTAGACCTTGCCCTTGTTGCCGGTGCCCACGAGCACGCCGTCCTCGGTGGCGGCCAGGGCGTGCGGCATCTCGTCCGAAGACATCCACAGGGTGTCGACCTCGCCCGTCGGCGAGACCTTCACCACCGCCCCTTTCGCGGAGCCGCTGCGGATCGGCTCGATCGTGCGCGGGGAGGGGGAAGCCGCGGGGACCGGAGGACCGGCCAGGCTGAAGCTCTCGGTGACCGTGACCTCGCCGCTGGGCACGGAGGCCGTGACGGGGGGCAGGGAGGGCACGCTGGGCCGGACGTCGCTCGGATCCTTGCCGTCGATGAGCGCGGCGTACAGGCTGCCGTCGGACGCGACGTCCACCGCCTTCACCTCGCGATAGGCGGAGTCGTGCAGGACGAATACCTTGCCCGTGCGGTCGATGCGATACAGCACGCCGCCGGGCGTGCTGCCCGCGTAGACGTTGCCGCCACCGTCCACGGCCATGGCCGTGATGTGGCCCTCGGGGCTCGTGAAGAGGACCTCCGACTTGTCCTTCGCGGTGACGCGGTGGATCCGTCCCTCCGATCCGGTGGCGACGAGCAGGCGCCCCTGGTCGTCGAACGCGAGGGCCCAGATGTACTTGTCCGCGGGATCGAAGTAGACCTCGGACTTGCCGGCGCGGTCGATGGCGTACACCTTGCCGTCGGGCGAGGTGCCGGCGTACAGACGGCCGTCCTTGCCGACGGCAAGGGCATGGACCTCGAGCTCCGGGGCGTCGAAGAGGAGGGAGGCCTTGCCGTTCTCGATGCGGAACACCTTGCCGTCGTTGCCGGTGCCGACGTAGAGGCGGCCGTCCGCGTCGCGGGCGAGCGACCAGACGTAGGGCGCTTCCGGGTCCTGGACCACGCGGGTGGCCGGAGCCAGGCGCACGCGGCCCTCGGAGTCGACCGAGAGCCCCTCGGTCTCCCCGTCGAGGAAATCGCGCGCCCCTTCGAGCTGCCAGAACTGGGGTTGTGCGGCCTGGACGGCGACGGGGACGGCGAGGCAAGCCACGGCCAGCAGCCCCGCGGAGAAATGGCGCATCGAACCTCGCAATGAGATCAGGAGACGGGTCTTCTAGCGCTCGACGGTCAGGGTGAGCAGCCGCGAGCCGGACACGGCGTAATCGGTGGTGAGGTCGAAGTCCCAGACCGCGGCCGTGCGCAGCGGGATCACGCTCGCGCCCTGTTCGGACCCGCCGAGGACGGAGAGGACCGAGGGCGGCAGCGACTGCATGTACTCGCCGCGCACGATGGCGCCGTCGTCCGGCCGGGTCATGCGCACGTAGACGTGGTTGTTGTGGCGCAGCCCGTTGATGGCGCGGATGAGCTGGTCGAGGTCACGCGGCACGAACTGCTGCCGCATCTCCCGCTGCTCCACCGCGGTCAGGGAAGGGCCGTCGGCCACGAGCAGGGAGTAGGTGCCCGAGGGCGCGGTGGCGGGGATGGTGATCGGGATCGTCTCCGACTGGGTCTCGCCGCGATAGGTGCGGAGCTGGACCTTGAGCGGCACCGTCGAGCCCGCGCGCACGGGTCCGGTGCGCTCCAGCCAGGCCCGATCCAGGGTCGCGCTCTGCACCGTCTCGTCGGACGCGACGTCGATCGAAAGCTTCTCGACCTTGACCGGCTCGAAGTTGTTCGTCATCAGGTAGGCGAGGGGCGCGGCCACGAGACCCGCGGCCTGGATGGCCGGCTGCTCCTGCGTGAACAGGTCCTCCACGCGCACGTCGCGCCGGCCGGTGAGGGACAGGGTCGCGTCGACGCGAATGGTGGACGTGCCGAACGCGCGCTCGTTGCTCTGCAGGACGGAGGCCAGCGCGACGTAGGCGAGCACGGGACTGAACAGCTCGTCCTCGACCATGCGGAACGCGAACGAGCGCTCCTGGCCGCGGCTGGTCTTGATCTTCACCTCGACGGGGATCATGCGCGGCGCCTTGCCGATCATGCCCGCCACCGCCGTGATGCGGTCCTGCTCGATGGTGCCCACGGCGTCCGCGGCCGAGCTGATCTTCCAGGACTGATAGAGGCTCGGGAAGACCGAGTACACGTACGCCTTGCGCATCGGGAACTGCGTGGGCCCGAGGTTGTAGAAGGGATGGCCGAACGCGTAGACCCGGCCGTTGTCGATGTGGGTGACGGTGCCGGTGGCGCTGAGGTCCATGTCGCCTTCGATGAGCGAGATGCCCACCGCGCCCCCGGGCTGCAGGTCGGGGATGCCGCCCGCGGGCAACACCCCCTTGCCCCCCGTGCCCATCATGGGCGTGAAGCCCATGCCGGAAAAGATGCCGCGCGCCCACTCGAAGGTCGCGGGATCGAATCCGGAGAAGGTCAGCGGCACGGAGATGGGGCTGAGCGATTGACCGGCGAGAGCGCTGGCCATGTCCCCGCGCATCGCGCCCGCGGCCAGCGGGATCGCCGGCAATGGCCGCTTGAGCGCGGCCACCATCGCCTCACGATCGAGGGGGGCCTTCGGCCCGGAGGCGCCGAACGGGGTCGGGAAGCGCGCGGAGGCGGCGCGGGGTCCGCCCGTCTTGGTGGCGTCGATCATGT
>DASTLK010000167.1:0-2047 GCA_035715025.1 Vicinamibacteria bacterium | reverse complement strand
GCACGACGTCCGGCGTCTCGCCGTGCGGCGTCTGCCAGAGGATCGTGCCCTTGTCGAGGCTGATGGCCGAGATCGTCCCGTACGGCGGCTTGATGATGGGCAGTCCCTGGACGTTGAAGACGAACGCGCTCCCGCCTCCGGCGCCGGGCCGCTCCGGGGGCGGCGCCACCGCGTCCGCCCCCGCGTTCTCGCCCGGGCCCCGCGAGACGCGGAACGGCTGGCCGGCGAACCCGTGCACGTAGTCCATGTCCGAGACGTCCTTGCTCGGGGGCGGGACGAGGCCGAGGCGCGTCAGGCACGCGTCGCAGGCGGAGGCGTAGACGACGTGGGTCTCGGGATCGTAGGAGGCGCCCGGCCAGTTCGTCCCCCCGCTGGCGGTGGCGAGCGTGAGGAGCGCGATGGGGCCGTCGGCCTTGCTGGCGACGGGGGGCGTGTAGATGGGGCCGAACTTGAACTTCTTCGTCAGCTCCAGCGCCTCCGCTTTCAGGGCGGGCGTGAAGTCGATGAGGTATTCGGGGAGTACGCCGTTGCGGTTGTAGGCGGGCGGCTTGGTCGGGATGGGCTGGGTCGGCGCATACCACTCGCCGGGCACCGTGCCCTTCTCCACGGGCCGCTCTTCGATCGGCCAGACGGGCTTGCCGGTGACGCGATCGAAGACGTAGACGAAGCCTTGCTTGCTCGGCTGGGCCACCGCCTTGATCGCGCGGCCGTCGACGCTGATGTCGGCCAGGATCGGCGCCGACGAGATGTCGTGGTCCCAGAGGGGATGGTGGACGAGCTGGAAGTGCCACTTCCGCTCGCCGGTGCGCAGGTCGACGCAGACCAGGGTCTCGCCGAAGAGGTTGTTGCCGGGACGGTGGCCGCCGTAGAAGTCGTTGGTCGGGGACTCCACGGGAAGGTAGGCGAGGCCCAGGTCCTCGTCGACGGTCATCTGCGTCCAGACGCCGGTGTTGCCGTTCTCCTCGGCCGAGCCGCTCAGCCACGTGTCGTACCCGAACTCACCCGGTTTCGGGATCGTGTGGAAGATCCACAGGCGCTTGCCCGTGCGGACGTCGAACGCGCGGACGTAGCCCTTGTTGTTCCGGTGCGTCTTGGGCGTGAACCCCTCGCGGAACGCGGCGCCGACGAGCACCACGTCCTTGGCCACGACCGGGGCCGACTGCAGGCCGATCTCGCCCGTGACGAGATCGATGTCCTGATCGTTGTCGCGCTTGAGGTCGACGGCGCCGCCCTGGCCGAAGGTGGGGATGGGGACGCCGGTCCTGGCGTCGAGCGCGAGCAGGCGGTAGGCGGGGGTGACGTAGAGGATCCGCTCCTCGGTGCCGTCCGTCCAGTAGGCGAGGCCGCGGCCGGAGAGCTGGCGCGGCGCGTTGGCGGCGCGGGCCCCCTCGTGCTCGCCGTGGACCCAGAGCAGCTCACCGGTGCCGGGGTCGAGCGCGATCACCGCGCGGCGCGTCCCCGCCGTGGTGTAGAGGACGCGGTTCACCATGAGCGGGGTCCCTTCGAGCTTGTACTCGGGCCGCGTGCCCAGGCTGTCGGTCTTGAAGCGCCAGGCCACCTCGAGGTCGTTGAAGTTGGCGGCGTTGATCTGGTCCAGCGGGGAGTAGCGGCTGCCGCGGACGTCGCCCGTGTAGGTGGGCCATTGGCCGTTGCGCGTGCCCTCGGAGACGGGGCTGAGCTTCGGCGCCTGGCCGCGCGCGACGGTCGTCCAGCCCAGGATTCCCACCATGGCGGCGAGCGGCAGCATGGACCGGGAGATGGCTCTCATCGTCCCTCCCTATGATGGCGGCAACAGGAGTGCGGCGTCGGGGCGGGGATCATAATTCAACGGCTTCCCCGCTGCTTGACGCCCTCCAGGGCGCCGCGGACGAGGGTGTACGCGGCCTGACGCGACCGGCCGTCCTGATCGTGGTCGCCCGAGGGCGTGGAGGCGACGCCGAACGCCGCCGCCTTCGGGTGCCGGAACATCTGCGTGAGGGCGGCCGCGAGCTCGGCGCTCGTAGGCCCGTTGGGCACGGTGAGCGGGTGGCCGCGGACCTCCGGGGGA
>DASTLK010000166.1:0-11924 GCA_035715025.1 Vicinamibacteria bacterium | reverse complement strand
CCCGGGGTGGAGCCGCCCGACACGACGGGCACCTCGAAACCGGCCTCCTTCAGCGCGGCCAGGTGCCGGTCCACGCTGACCCGGGCCTTCTTGAAGGCGTCCTCGTCGAGCCAGGAGGGCCAGTAGAAGAGCCCGCGGAATTCGCTGCACGCCTTTGCGACCGCCACCACCTGCTCCGGGGTGGTGACGCCGGCGCGCCCGACGCCGATGTCCACCTCGACCATGGCCCCGACGCCGGGCAGGCCGCGCGCGGCCTCGACGGAGTCGACGACGACGGTCACCCGGCGCTCCCGGGCCAGCGCCCGGAGCCGCGGCAGCTTCTCGGGCATGATTGGATAGGCGATCAGCACGTCGTCTCCGGGCAGCACCTCGGCCTCGCCGATCTTGGCCACGGTGATGCCGGCCGCGCCCGCCGCGAGCTGCATGCGCGCGATCTCCGGGATCTTGTGCGTCTTGGTGTGCGGCCGCAGCGTGACGCCCCAGCGCCGGCTCTGCTCCGCCATGCGGGCGATGTTGCGCTCGAGCGCGTCGAGGTCCACGTAGACGGCGGGTGTATCGAGATCGAGAGCGTCCATCCTCGGAGGCTATGCCGCCCCTTCGCGTCCGGTCAAGCCGGCGGCGCGGCGCGCGAGATCACGGGTTCGAGCGCGAGACCGAGCGCCAGCAGCTCGCGGTCAGAACCAAGCGGTCCGTCCAGCTCGATGCCGACGGGGAGGCCGTCTCGTGTCCGCCCCGCGCAGAGGACGAGCCCGGGAAGTCCCGCGCAGCTTCCGGGCGCGATGTTCCGCGACATCGCGGTCCGGAAAGGCACTTTCCTTCCGCCGATCTCGACGTCCTGATCCCGGCCGATCGGCGTGGCGGGGACCAGCGTCGTGGGGTAGGCGATCGCGGCCACCGCCGTCTGGCGGAAATAGGCGCGGAAGGCCTCTTGCAGGGCGGGCCGATGAATGTCGCGGGCCGCCGCGTACTCCTCGTCCGAGATCCAGAGCCGCCCGCCGGGAAGCGCCCGGGCCTCGAGGTTCTCGCGCACGCTTTGGCTGGCCAGGGCCAGGAGCTGCTCGAGGGTCACACCCGTCCCGAACTCCCGCAGGTAGGAGACGATCGAAGGCACCGAGTCGTGGTAGATGATCGGAAAGTTCGCGGCCTCCGCGAGGCGGGTCAGGTGGGGAACGTCCGCTTCCACGAGGGTCACGCCCGCATCCGCCAGCGTCTTCAGCGCTTCGTTCGTCACCCGCTCCACTTCCGGATCGAGATCCGCGAAGTAGTGGGCGCGCGAGAGGCCCAGACGCGCTCCCCTCGGATGGACCGGCTCCGGCGGCCGGAAGTCGCCGGTCAGCACGGAGTCGAACAGGAGGAGGTCGGCCACCGTGCGCGCGTGGGATCCTACGGTGTCGAAGAGCGGCGCCAGCGGCATGACCCCGCGCGACGAATAGCGTCCCGTGCTCGGTCGCAGTCCCGCGATGCCGCACAGGGCGGCGGGCACGCGGATGGAGCCGCAGGTGTCCTCGGCGACGCCGAGCGGAGCCATGCCGCTGGCGACGGCCACCGCGGTGCCGCCTGTGCTCCCCCCCGGGATCCGGTTGGGATCGTACGGGTTCCGGACCGCGCCGAACGTGCCGTTCGTGCTCGTCCAACCGAGCGAGAGCTCGGCCAGGTTGGTCTTGCCGAGCACGATCGCGCCCGCGTCACGGAGGGCCCGCACGACCGGGGCGTCGTCCTTCGGCCGGAAGTCGCGGAGGGCGGCCGTGCCCGAGGTCGTCGGATGGTCCGCGGTGTTCACGCTGTCCTTGATCGGGATGGGAAGGCCGTGCAAGGGTCCCAGCCGTCCTCCCGCCACGCGATGCCGGTCGGCTGCCTGCGCAGCCTCCATCACCTGCTCGGGGAAAAGGGAGATGAAGGCGTTCAGGTGCCCGAGGGCGTCGGCGCGGGCCAGCAGCGCGGTCGCGTACTCCTCCGCCTTCAGCTCGCCCCGTCGCATGAGGGCGATCGCCTCATGGGCGGCAAGGCGGAGAAGGCTGCTCATCACTCGTACCGCAGGGCCTCGATCGGACTGACGCGGCTCGCGCGACGTGCCGGGATCCAGACGGCCAGGAGTGCCACGAGAGTGAGGATCGCCGGCGCCGCCGCGAAGACCATCGGGTCTTGCGCCTCGACACCGTAGAGGACGCTGGCGATGAAGCGGGTCAGGGCCAGTGCCGATGCCATGCCGATCACGACGCCGACGACGGCCAGGCGCAGCCCCTGGGCCACGACCATGCTCTTGACCTGGCTCGCGTTCGCGCCCAGCGCCAACCGGATCCCGATCTCCTGCGTGCGCTGCTCCACGGAGTAGGCCATCAGGCCGTAGATCCCGATGGCCGCCAGCAGGAGGGCGGAGGCGCCGAAGACGGCCATCAGCCACATGTTGAACCTCTCTCGGGAGACGGAGCGCGTGACGACCTGGTCCATCGTGCGCACCTCCGAGACGGGCAGACCCGTGGCCTGCCGCAGCGCCTCCTGGATCGGGCCGCTCAGCGAGTTTGGCTCCATGCTCGTCCGGACGACCCACGCCATCGGTGTGATCCGCACGTTGAGGGCGTTGGCCGCATCGGGCACTTGCGCCTGCGGGATGTACATCGTCGGGCCGGGCTCGTTGTTGAGCCCGCCGTCCCGCACGTCACCGACCACGCCCACGATCTGGCGCTCGGGCTCGTCCGCGAACTCCCGCATCACCCCGCGACCGATGACGAGACGGTCGCTCAGGGGATCGCCTTTCTTCCAGAACTGACGGGCCATCGCCTCGTTGATGACGACCACGGGCGTCGACCGTCCGGTGTCGCGCTCGTTGAACGTGCGCCCGCGCTTCAAGGGCATCTTGAAGACCTCGAAGTACCCGGGCGAGACGGTGAGCCACCCGCCGCCTCCGTGAAAGGGCCCCTGTTGCAGGGGCCGGCCCACGATGACGAACGGCAGCCCGTAGCCGCCCTCGAGCGGGACGCAGCAGGTGGCGCTGGCCTCGACCACGCCGGGCAACGCGCGAATGCGCTCGACGCCGTCGCGCACCGCCTGCTCGACGCCTTCCGACCTGAGGTACCGCGTGCCGCTCATCGACATGCGCATGGTCAGCACGTTCGTGGTGTCGAACCCGGGATCGACGGTGCGCAGGGCGACGGCGGTACGCACGAGCAGGGCCGCGCCGACGAGCAGGACGAGGGCGAGGGCCACCTCGACCACCACGAGCGACGCGCGGGTCCGGTTCTGGCGAGCGCCCGTGCCCGAACGACCGCTGCCTTCCTTGAGCGCGCCGCTCAGGTCCGCGCGCGAGGCCTGGAGAGCCGGGATCAGGCCGAAGAGGACGCCCGTCCCGATGGACACGAGAACCGTGAAGGCCAGGACACGTCCGTCCACGCCCACCACGGATCCGTTCTCGCCCACCCGGGGCAGACCGGCGGTGTTGATGGCCAGCAGCGCACGGATGCCGAGGATGCCGAGGACCAGACCCAGCACGCCGCCGGTGACGGAGAGCAGCACGCTCTCGGTCAGGAGCTGCCGGATGATCCGCTCGCGGCTGGCCCCGATGGCGGCCCGGATCGCCATCTCGCGCTGGCGGCCGGTGGCACGGGCCAGGAGCAGGCTGGCCACGTTCGCGCAGGCGATCAGGAGCACGAAGGCGACCGCGCCGAGCAGGATCCAGAGCGTCGTGCGCACGTCCCCGACGACCGCATCGCGCAGGGTCTGGACACTGAAGCCCGCGTTGGGCCCGAGGGCGTTCGGGAACTTCCGCGTGTACTCCGCGGCCGAGAGCGCGAGGCGTGCCTTCGCCTGCTCGAGCGGCACTCCCGCCTTCAGACGGCCGGCCACCTGGAAGTAGTGGCCCTGATCGTTGGTCCCGGGGTCGAGCTGGAAGGCGATCCAGAGCTCGGGCGGAGGGCCGAACTCCGCCACGTCGAAGCTCGGGCCGAGGATCCCGACCACGGTGTAGGGATCGCCGCTGAGCGAGATCGTCTTCCCGATGACCGCCGGGTCGGCCCCGAAGCGCCGCGTCCACAGGCCGTGGCTCAGGACCGCGACCCGCTCGCCTCCCGGCCGATCCTCGTCCGCGCTGAACGTGCGTCCGAGATAGAGAGGTGCACCGAACAAGCGGAAGTAGGCCGCCGAGACCTGGCTGGCGCGCAGCTGCTCGGGGAACGCCCCTCCCGTGTAGTTGACGACGTTCGAGCGGTAGGCGGCGACGTCCTCCACGACGCTGGACTGTTCGCGCCAGTGCTGGAACTTCGCGGGCGAGCCGGCGTTGAACGCGCCCTGGGGCGAGGTCGTCTGGAACACCACCAGGCGATCGGGCTCCGGGTAGGGGAGGGGCCTGAGGAGGACCGCGTTGACGACGGAGAAGATCGCGGTGTTCGCGCCGATGCCCACCGCCAGCGCGGCCAGGGCGGCGAGGGTGAAGCCCGCGCGGCTGCGGAGCATCCGGATGGAGTGACGGGCGTCGCCGAGCACGTCGTGGATGGACATCGCGTTCCTCGCTTTCGCGGCGCTAGCGCCCGCCGCCGCCCACCTCGAGCACCGTCCCCGCGGAACGGGCGGCGAACTCCGGAGCGTACATCGATTGCACCTCGGCCGGGCCCACGCGGAAGCGGCCCGCGGTGGCGGCCCGGACCCGATAGCGGAACGTGTACTGGCCGGCGGGAAGCCATTCGAAGAAGAAGTTCTCGCCGCTGTCCCGCACCTCTTCGTAGAGGCCCAGGCCCGTCTGCCACTTGAACCCGGAGACGAGCGTGACCGGCTCGAAGCCGGCGCCGCGGGGATCGCGCAGGTGGACGTACTCGGCCGCCTGCTTCGCGCGCAGCGAGAGCTGGACCTCGACCTCGTCCCCCGTGGCCAGGGCCGCGCCTTCCGCGATCGGTACCAGGGTCCACGTCCCGTCCCGATTCTCGCGGCGGAAGTAGCTGCGCGATACGGCGAAGAGGTCCCCCGCCTCGTCTTCCGGCAAACGATCGGTGGCGTAGTGCCAGGTCGCGGACGCGAAGAGCATCCCGGGCGTGGTCTTCTCCACCACGACCGAGGACGTCCGGGCCGCGTCCACGCGCGGCCCGGGGATCACGACCTGCGTGGCCTTGCCCGTGTACGCGTCGGGCTCGAACACGAACGACTGCGTCTCCGCGCCGACCTTGACCGTCGCGTCCTCGCGCACACCGAGCTGGTTCTCCTGCCTCAGGTAGTGGGCGAGCGCGTAGAGGACTTCGGCCGTGCTGCGCGTCGAGCTCCAGTGGTTGAGCTTCTTGTGCAGGAAGAGCCACTGCACGAGTCCCTCCCGTCGTGGGTCGCGTGGGGCCAGCTCCGCGAGCGTGCGCAGGGCGAAGGCATGAGTCTCGATGGTGTCGTTGTACCAGAGCCAGGCCCGGTCCTCCGGTGCCCACGACGTCCCGGTGTCGGCATCCGTCTTCGCGGAGTCCATCACGCTGTCCCAGACGAGGCGGGCGTCGGCCGGGCGGCCACGCCGCTGCAGCGTGAGGGCGAGGTAGCCCTTGAGGTACGGCGAGTGCTGCTTCCAGTGACGGAACGAGAAGTCGAGCATCTGCTTGCGCTCGGCCTCGGTGAAGACCCCGCCCGTCCAGGAGTCGTCGGGGTAGCTCGTGAGCACGTAATCGAGGAAGGTCACGAACTCCCAACCGCAGTCGCACTTGATGCTGTCGCGGATCCACTCGTCGAGATAGTGACGGTGGAGGTATGCGAACGCCTTCTTGACCATGTCCTTCGGGACGTCCACGCCGAACTCGCGGGCCTTCGACATCCCGTAGACCGCGTACAGGGTCATGTAGGGCGAGGGCGGCCCGCCCGGCCACCAGGGAAACGCGCCCAGGGACGTCTGGGCCTTGCCCAGCTTCGCCAGCGCCTCCTCGCGCGTGGCCTTGGCGATCTTCGGATCGAGGACCTTGATGAGGTCTTCCGGCTTCTCCTTGCCGCCCCTGGCCGCCACGACCCACGGCGTTTCCTCGAGCTGCATGCGGCGATTGGGATCGTCGCGGTCCCATTGCTCGAGCCGCGTGTCCCTCTTGGCCATCTCCGCCGCCATCTTCGCGACGGCCGGGTAGTGGCCGAAGAGGCTGGAGAGGATTCCCGTGGACACGAAGCGGTTCAGCGTCTGCTCCGTGCACTCGTAGGGATAGTTCACGAGGTACGGCAGCGCCTGCAGGACGCCGTAGAAGAGCTGCGCGTCGAGGGTCACCACGAGCTGCTCGGTCTGACGGCTCGGGTCGTCGGTCCGGGCCAGCGCAGGGAAGGTCAGGGTGCGGGAGGTCGCGCCCTTCACGGTCACGAACCGCGACTCGACCAGATGCAGGCGCGAGGGCAGCACGGGCAGGGCCCGCTGCTCGCCGTCGGAGTGGTCTCCGGCGCGGGCCACGACCTTGATCGCCACCGCGCCCAGCCGCTTGGGGGCTACGAGCGGCACGGTGACGCTCGCGCTCCCCGCCGCGGGCGCGGCGAAGGTCAAGGGCCGCGTCCGATCCACGCCGAACTCGGCGAGGAGGCTCTCGTGCGTGTCCGGGTCCTCGATGTCGAACGTGACCTCGCCGGACAGCGGACCGTCGGAGGCGTTGTTGACCACGACCTTGATCTCGGCGCGGTCGCCTTCGCGCAGGAAGCGAGGGAGGTACGGCCGCACCATCAGCTCCTTCACGCTGCGCGTCTGCGCCCGGACCGCGCCCGCGCGGAGGTCGCGCGTGATGGCGGCGGCCCACACGTTCCAGGAGGTGACGGAGTCGGGGACGGTGAACTCGAAGCTGGCCGTGCCGTCCGGTCCGGTCAGGAGCTGCGGCTGCCAGAAAGCGGTCTCGCTGAAGTTGCTGCGCAGGGGGACGGTGGCGGGTGGAGGTGCGGATGCCTTTGTCTCCACATTGCTGACGTACCCGAGGGAATTCAGGGCGTCCATTCGGTCGGCGACAGCGGACGCGGGGGCGGATTGCACCATCACTGTCTCCTCCGTCCCGAGAACGCCGCCGACCACGCCGCCGGCCACACCCTTCATGGCCATCCGGCGCACTCCCGGTCCGCCGATGGCGTAGCCGCTCCAGAAGTCGAGCCGATCCGGCTGCAGGCCTTCGCGGACGACCTCCGGCGCGAACCAGCCGTCCGACCAGACGGCGCTGACGCGGCCGAGGTTCGCGTAGACCCCTCCCACGCTGGTGCGGCTCGGATAGATGGAGAGCGCGTCCGCGGGCACGTGGGGCGCGAAGAGGTCGAGCGACCGGTCGTACATCGAGGCCAGCACCTCGGCCGCCCCCGTCGCCTCCTGCCGCGGATCCTTGCTGGTGACGGTGAGGCGCCAGGTCTCACGGTCGCCGGGACGGAGCTTGTCCCGGAAGGTCGAGAAGGCCACGGCGAGGGCGCGGTCGTCCCAAGGCACGAAGACGGACGCGGTCTGATGCACGAGCTGGTGATCGCGGACGAGCGTCAGCGTCACGCCGAAGCCGCCGCGGTCCTTCTCGGAGATGGGCAGCTCGAGGACGTCCGCGGACCGGCCGGAGACGAGGTGCCGCACGTCCGTCCTTCGCCCACCGCGCCAGACCTCGACCGTCATGGGCTGGCCGGGCACGCCGGAGTGGACGAGCACTCGGGCCGCTGCGCCGACGGGCACGGAAGCACGCTCCACGGCCAGCAGACCGGGCAGCGCGAGAGGCGTGTCGCGCGGCTGCGCCACCACGAGCTCCTGCGTCAGATTGAAGGTCGCTCCGCCGGCGTCCTTCGTCTCGTAATGCAGCCGATACGCTCCGGCGGCCATCGGCGGCAGCGCGAGGACGGCCTCGCCCTTGGCGTCGTGGCTCAGGGCGCCGCTGGCGACGGCCGCGCCTTCGGCCCAGAGGCTCAGCACTTGCGCCGGCGTGTACTGCGGATCGCTGCGCGGCCTCAGGTCGTCGCCGGGCGTGCGCGGACCGGGCCGTGTCTCGGTGCGCTGCGCGGGCAGGGGCTGCTGCGCGGGTAGCAGCGTCTTCGGCGGCTGATGCAGCGACACGAGGCGCCAAGCGCCCGCGCCCGCGCGCGGAGTTCCATCGAGGTCGGTGCGGAGGATGGAGAGGGAGGCCGCGCGATTCTCCAGGACGAAGCCCGGGACGTCGGTGACACGTGCCTCGACGGACACGAACCCCAGCCGGAAGCGGCGCGTGGCCGAGCGCGTCTCGCCGCCTTCATCCGTCACGTCGGCGTCGACGGCATACGTCCAGGTGAGCTCGCGCGAGGCCCGCGCGTCCGCCTCGGGCGTGAAGGACAGGGTGAAGCGGCCGTCGGCGCCCAGGCTCGCGTCCCCCGCGGCCACGACGCGAGTCGCGGCGTCGAACGCTCCGCCCCAGAGCCACCACCACCAGGGCTGGACGGCCTGCCGCGTGACGCGCCAGGTCACCTTCCCGGTGGTCACGGGCAGGCCGAAGTAGTAGCGGACGTCGCCGCGCAGCGTCGCCGGGCGGTTGAGACGGATCTCCTGCTCGGGGTCCAGCAAGGTCACTTCGAAGGTGGGCCGCTTGTACTCTTCGACCCGGACCAGGGCCTCGCCGCTCGGCGAGCTGCGCACCCGCCACCGGCCGAGCAGCCGCCCGGCGGGGATCGTGAACTCGCCGGCCGCCGAGCCGTAGTCGTTGGTGGCCACCGGCTTCGTCTCGACGACGTCGCCATTCGCGTCGACGAGCTGGACGGTGACGGACGTGCGGGGTGACGTGTGGAAGCGGGACGCTTCGCCGCCACCCTCGTACGCGACGACCTTCCACAGGAGCTTCTGCTGCGGGCGGTAGACGCTCCGGTCCGTATAGACGAGAGACGAGTGGATCGTTGCCGGTGCGCTCACGATCGCCCAGGGGACCTGCGCGGCCAGGCTCACGTCTTCGCCGTGCCGGGCGAGCAGGGCCAGTTGATGGCTCTGCCATTCCCGCGTCGATACGACGGCGGCGGGCCCCGTGAGATCGAAACGGACGGCGCCATCGGCGTCCGCCGTTCGGGTGGCCAGCGTGCGATGACCCTTCTGCCAATCGAGCTGCCACAGCTCGACGCTCGTGCCCGCGACCGGCGCGCCCGTCCGGCCGGAGGTGGCCGTGACCTCGATCGCGTCACCGGTCGAGCGCTGCACGAGGACGAGGTCGCTGACGAGCAGGTTCACGGCCTGGAGCTGGTTCGAGCCGGTGCCGCGCTTGAAGTCCGCGCGCGCGGAGCCCACCACGACGTACAGCCCGGGACGGCTCAGCGGCGGCGTCACGAACGTGCGGTGCTGCCGGTAGTCGGGGGTCGGCGCGAGCTCGGCCGTCCACTCCGCGGCCGCCCGCGCGCCCTCGACCAGCTTCGGGACCTCTTGCCACGCGGGCAGGAGGTTGTAGTCCTTCGACGTGCGCATCCGATCGGCGAGATCGACGGCGTAGGCGCGGAAGAAGAGCCGCGGGAGGTTGGCGTGCTCCACCTCGATCGAGCGCTGGCCCGGCCCGTCGAGGTTCATGGCCGTGAGCTGATAGGCGGGCGCCTCGATGGCGGCGACGATCGCGCGGCACTGTCGCCCGCCGATCGACTGCGGGTACGCCGCCGCGCCGGCCAGGGCGATGGCACGGGCGCGCACGAGCGCATCGCTCGCGTCCTCCTCCTTCACGAAATCCGCGAGCGTCGCCTGGCCTACGGCCCACCATTCGAGGTCCCGCATCGCGGGAAGCTGGGTCTCCAGGTCGCCGCGAATCTGCTTCCGGTCCTCGCTCGCGGTGAAGGAGGCGTGCAGGCGCCGGAGCCGCTCGAGACGGGCCTCGAAGGCCGCCTCCCTGCGGCCGGCCGCGGAGTGCCAGGCCTCCACGTCGGTGAGGACGGCCGCGAGCTTCGTGAGCGGGTGCACGGCGGCATCGTCGAGGCCCGCCTGTGCGGGCCCGAGCAGGCTCGTCACGTCGAGCCGGTACAGCTCGTGCTGCGCCGGGCTCCACAGCGCGGTGTCGGCCATCAGCTCGACGATCAGGTAGGACACCGTATCCCGCACGGTGCCCCGGACGCGCGGGGGGTAGTTGCCGCGCTGCAGGTAGTCGCCGAGGCGGTCGATCGGATCGGCGCCGATCCGGTCGCGCTGCGCCCAGACGCGCGCGTAGGCACGCATCGCCTCCGCGCCGATCTCGTCCGCCGTCCACTTCTTGAGGTCCAGCGGATCCTTCGACTCCACGCGCTCGCGCTGCCGGATCTCGTAGGAATAGGCCTGGAGGTAGTGGACGAGGGTCTGGCCATAGAAGAGGTCGAGCACGGCGTGGCCGGCGGGGCCGGGCGGCCACGGCGTCTCGCGCAGGAAGCGGACGACCGTCTCGTACCCGTGAGGGGCGCTGCGGAGCTGCGCTTCCCGGACCAGCGCGCGCGTCCACTGGTCCTCGTCGCCGCCGGCCTGGGCCCGGGCGCGGATCTGCGCCACCACGGCCGCCGCCGCCTCGTACTTCTGCTCGCCGACGAGCCGGTCCGCCTCTCCCCAGGTCGCCTCCGCGGGACGGGAGACGGCGGTGGGCGAGGGCGAAGGACGCGGGCGGGCGGGCGGGCGGCGCGGAGGCGCCGCCATCCCCATTCCCAGCGAAAACACCACGAGGGAGGACCCACCCAGCACGACCGCGCGGAACCGCGTCGTTCTCATGAGTGGATTACAGCGCCACCGGCTTCCTTAATCCGACCGGCCATGGGCGGTGGCATTCCCCGCGTCCTCTTGGACACCGCCGCCGCCCCGGCGGCTCCCTGGTCTCAGCCGCCGGCCACGCCCTGGGTGTTCACGTAGAGCGAGTACAGCGACGTGCTGGCGGCCATGAAGAGCCGGTTCCGCAGCGCGCCGCCGAAGCACACGTTCGCGCAGCGCTCGGGCAGGTCGATGCGGCCGATCGGCTTGCCCTCGGCGGTGAAGACGGCCACGCCGTCGAGGCCTTCCTCGCCCATGCCCCAGCCGATCCAGAGGTTGCCGTCGACGTCGACGCGCAAGCCGTCCGGCGTACCCGGGCCGGCGTCGATGAGGGAGCGCTTGCCGGAGAGCCGTACGCCGTTCACGACGTTGAAGGCGAGGATGGAGCGCGGCGCAGTGCCCGCTTCCACGACATAGAGGCTCGACTCATCCGGGGAGAACGCGAGTCCATTGGGTCGGTTGACGTCGGCGGCGACGACGGCCAGGCGCCCGTTGCCGGGATCCACTCGGTACACGTTCGTGGGCAGCTCCGGCGTGGCCCGATGGCCTTCGTAGAAGCCGAGGACGCCGAAGGGCGGGTCCGTGAACCAGATCGAGCCGTCCGACTTGCACACGATGTCGTTGGGCGAGTTCAGCGGCTTGCCCTCGAAGCGCTCCGCGATCACGGTGATGGACCCGTCGTATTCGGTGCGCGTGACGCGCCGCGCGTCGTGCTCGCAGGTGAGGAGCCGTCCCTGTCGGTCGCGCGTGTTGCCGTTCGCGTTGTTCGAGGGCTTCCGGAACACGCCGATCGCGCCCGTCTCCTCCTCCCACTTGAGGATGCGGTTGTTCGGGATGTCGCTCCAGAGGAGGTATCGCCCGTCGCCGAACCAGGCCGGTCCTTCCGACCAGCGATACCCGGTTCCGAGGCGCTCGACCTTGGCCGAGTTGACGCGGTACTTGGTGAAGCCCGGATCGAGGATCTTGATCGCGGGATCGGGATAGCGCGCGCTCGGCTGCCAGTCCGCTTCCAGGCGCGGCGCGGCCGCGGCCACCACAGCGGCGCCCGCGCCGGTGGCGAGGAACTCGCGCCTGGTGGCTCCCATGATCAGGCCTCCGCGTCCACGGCCCGGATCAGCGCCTTGATGTAGCCGAAGGTGTAGGCGAACGCCTGCGCGCCGGCGGCATCGCCCGCGATCTTCGGCACGTGGTCCGGCATCAGCATCCCGTCGTAGCCGACCTCCTTGTAGACGCGCACCGCTTGCAGCATGTCCACGTCGCCGTCGTCGATGAAGGTCTCGCGGAAGTC